>NZ_JAPYKP010000009.1:0-79478 GCF_037179725.1 Mesorhizobium sp. Cs1321R2N1
CAACCCGACCTTACCGGCGAACTGTCGATGACCACCGCAAAGCAGCTCGCTCGCTACAGCGCTGTTGAGGGCGCGCTCGCGAGCGGCTTCGCTACCGCCGAGCTACACCACCTGTGGGGACGCGACCGAGTCGATCAGTGATGGCTGCATGGACTGTTCATGTATGGCTTCGGCGTGATCAAAACCGAGCTTGGTGCACCTGACGAGTTTCGAAATGCGTTGCGGAAATCGTCAGCGTGAAGCAGTTAGAATTATCGACTTCGTCCGACCAGCCAGACCCAACCGCCCGCTCATATGGGAATTGCCCAAAACTCAATCGTCGGTTGGGCACGTAATCCCGCACGCTCGGCGGCAGAAGCTGTGCCTCATCAATCTTCCAGGGGCGAAATTCCTTGCTCATAAATCCGCAAGGAATCAGACCCGTCCCAACTTAACCAGTGACTACTCGGACCGGCTCCTAGCTTAAACGCAACGAATTCAAATCCACGCGTAAGCTTATGGTCAGCTAACCGGTCTAGCGTGCTCTTCAGTGCTTGGGAACAATCAGCCCGGGTGCCATTCAAACCTACCGACAGGAGAGCGAATCTGATGTACGGCCGAATCAATGCCTCGTCCAGCCGGTCCCCAAGTCCTAACCGGGCCGGCGGATCAAATCGGGCAGCAGATACTGACCGCTTTGCGGAGAATGTTGCAGGCGTGGCGTCCGATCTTCGCCCAAGTTCATCCTCGGGAGAGCCGCGGTCATATTTCCTGACTTCGCAACCTCCGATCGAGGAGATCGACAGGTCCACCTTCAGGAGAGAAGTGAAGGCTTTCTATGGCGATGATATCAAGCACATTGCCGATAATCCGCAAGAGTACTCGGGTTTCGTGTCGCTAAAGGCCTTGAGCGCGGCAAACGTTGCTAGAGGCTACGCCAACACCAACAACGATGCGGCCGAGGCACGATATTTCAGCTATAAGCTAGGCGACAAAAGCGTTGGCCTTCTGAAGACAGAAGGCAGCTTGAGGGTCCCCCCGGGTGGTGGACGGTTTCACGCCCAGTTTCCCGGGCGAACTGAAATCACCTCCCAAGTAGCTCTTCGGGTTACTCACCCCCTTGTCGAGAATGCCGGTGATATCCTGCTTGAGCATCAACTTCGGCTTGACGGCGAACGCCCATTGGTCCTGTCACGCCCTGCCGCTAGGGGGGCAGAGGGCCGTCTCACGCAGATGGGTTTTGCTCATGTGGGAAGAGATAACTGGGTCCTTGATCCTGCACAGCATCCGGAAAAATGGAATAATGATGACGGTGAATGGCGGCGGACAGACAAGCCTACGCTATATCTTTCCAAGAGCGGTGACGACCATAGGGAAGCAAGCGTAGAGACAGACTCGTCCGATGATGATGATCCGTCCTGGTATTTCGAACGCCTTAATATCGAGCGGGACGGTAATATCGAGCGGGACCGTAATATCGAGCGGGGCCGTGCGCCGCGGACGCGAGATGATTATACAAGGTGAGCGCTACACAGCCGAGCTGAGGACTAGGGAAGTGGATCCGAACCGATTTCCGGCTCTCAGCAAAGCTCCATCTATCTCATCCGACGCTTGAGATGGCTGAACGCGCTCGGGCAGCAACCCCACGCGTCAGCGGCCTGGTTGTCATTTTGTGGCTCCTCGACTGTAGCGCAACGGCCGCCGCGTCGCGCGCCAGGAGAGGAGCCGGCCGATCATGGCCGAGTTCGAGCCTTGGTTGAATAGAGCTCGCCGATGTGCCTCAGCGCCTCGCTGGCGATCGGCGCTGGACCGGCAACTGCCAGTTCATAAGCGCCGGCGGACGTGTGCCCTGCAGAAGGCACTCTTCTCGGCCAGCGTGCGATAGCCGCCATAACCCTCGACCTGCTGGAAGCCGCTAGACTAAAGCCGGAGAGATGGGCAATCGGCCGCTCGGCTTTGCGGTCCGGCGCATAGACATATGCTACACCCGGCGGTTCGCTGCCCTGCCATGGCCGGTCATCGCGGGCATAGGCCCATAACTGCCCGACAAAGAGCTTGGGCGGGCCTTCAGCTTCTCCAGCCGCCGCTCGTGAATGGGACGCATATGCCAGCTGACGAGAGTCGTTCGGTGACGGCTGCATGACTGTTCATGTACCGCTTCGGCGTGATCAAAGCCGAGCTTGGCGCACCTGACGAGTTTCGGAATGCGGTGCGGAAATGGTCAGCGTGAAGCAGTTAGAATTATTCACTTCGTCCCACAAGCCAACCGCCCGCTCATGTGGGAATTGCCCAAAAATTCGATCGTCGGTCTGTCAGCTATATATCTCCTCTACCTATGAGCCGAAGGGCGAAGGGAGAGATGGTCTTGGCCATCTCTCCCCCGCGATTGCCGCCTGCGCAGGGCGGGGCCGCCCGCTCGCAAGGCGGCGCTGATCCACATCGTCTGAGCTGACACGATCCGCCCCGCTCGACGCGCAGCCCAGCTCCGCTCGCCCGCATTCGCCCCCCTCTCTGCCGCGCGCTCACGCGCCCCCGGAAGGCATGCCGAGGGGCATGCCTTCGGCATGTAACGGGAAAGGACCAGAACCATGACCATCCATGCAAAGAACGTTGAAACCGCCAATGTCAGCGCAAGCGGCACCGAGGTTTTCATTCCGCTGAACAAGTTGAAAAAGTCGCCCCGCAATGCGCGCAAGACCCCTCACAGCGAGGCGATCATAGAAGCCTATGCGGCGAGCATCGCCGCCAAGGGCATACTGCAAAACCTTGTAGTTGAACCGGAGCTTGACGGCGAGGGCAGGGAAACCGGTTTCTATCTCGTCAGCATCGGCGAAGGTCGCCGGCTTGCGCAGCTACTTCGTGTCAAGCGCAAGCAGATCAAGAAAACCGAACCTGTCCGCTGCATCATCGACACCGTCAACGATGCCCACGAAATCAGCCTGGATGAAAACGTCACCCGCGAGGCGATGCACCCAGCGGATCAGTTCGAGGCCTTCCGTCGCCTCAATGAGGAACGGGGATGGGGCGCGGAAGAAATCGCCGCCCGCTTCGGTGTCACAGCACACGTGGTGAGGCAGCGCCTGCGCCTCGGTTCTGTCAGCCCCAAGCTGATGCAGGTCTATCGCGATGGTGATCTGACCCTCGATCAGTTGATGGCGTTCACCATCACTGAGGATCATGCACGGCAGGAGCAGGTTTTTGACAACCTCACCTACAATCGCGATCCCTACATGATCCGCCGCCAGCTTACACAGACCCATGTTGCGGCCGCCGACCGCCGCGCCGTCTTCATCGGCGCGGAGGCATACATCGGCGCGGGCGGTATGATCATCCGCGACCTGTTCACGGATGATCGCGGCGGCTTTTACGATGACGCGGCTTTGCTCGACCGAATGGTCATCGAAAAGCTGCAAGGCTTCGCGGAAAGCGTCAGGCAGGCCGAAGGCTGGAAATGGGCTGATGTCCATATCGACTATCCGCATGCGCATGGCCTGCGCCGCATTTATGCGCAGCCGGTCGCTCTGTCGGAGGAAGACGAAGCCGCCTATGCGGCGGCGTCCGACGAGCTCAACCGGCTGACGGAAGAATGGAGCAGCGCCGAGGAACTTCCCGATGATGTCGACAAGCGCTTTGGCAAACTAGAGGCTGAACTCGAGCGCATCGACGCTTTGCGTCACGCCTACGACCCGGATGTCATCACGCACGGTGGTGTGTTTGTCGTGCTTTCCCATGACGGGACGGCGCGCATCGAACGCGGCTTCATCCGCGCCGAAGACGATCAGCCGGAAAGGCAAGCGCAAGAAGGTAGCGATGGCTACACCATCAACGATGATGGTGAGATCATCGAGGAAGGTATCGGTCCGGAACGCGATGGCGATAGCGACGACGAAACGCAGGACGCTGGCAAGCCGCTTTCCGATCTTCTCGTCCGCGACCTGACCGCCCACCGCACACTCGGTCTCCGTCTCGCACTCGGCGAACACCCGGACATTGCGCTTCTTGCTGTGACGCATACGCTCGCCGCACAGGCTTTCTATCAGGGCGCAGAAGCGCACTGCTTGGAAATCCGGCCAACCAGCACCTACCTTGCCGGCCACGCGAATGGCATCGAGGACACGGCAGCGGCCAAGGCTCTTGCGGATCGCCACGCAGGATGGGCAGCGGATATGCCCGGTGATGTGGCGAACCTATGGGGCTTCATCGCTTCGCTCGACCATGCCAGTGTTATGGCGCTGTTTGCGCATTGCGCCTCACTCACGGTCAACGCCATGAAGCAACCTTGGGAGCGCAAGCCGTGCGCTCATGAAACGGCCGACAGGCTGGCAGCGGCGCTTAGCCTCGACATGACCGCCCACTGGGCGCCGACGGTACGCACCTACCTCGGGCGCATAACCAAGGCACATATCCTCGCCGCCATATGCGAGGCAGTGAGCGAAGAGGCGGCGGAAAGGCTCGCTGCCTTGAAGAAGCAGCCGATGGCCGAAGCCGCCGAGCAGTTGCTCGCCGGAACCGGTTGGCTGCCGCCGCTGATGCGAACGGAGCCCACTGTGCTTGCCGAGACAGGTGACGCTCGCAGCGAGGAGGCGAACGAACCGCCAGCGGGAGACCTTGCACCTCTGGATGCAACGGATTGATCGCAGGCAACAGCGGCAGCATGGCCGAGGAAGGCCAACCCTTCTACATTGCGGCCGAGTGATAGGCAAAGGCCGGAGCCGCATCAGTGGCTCCGGTTAGCATCTTTGACAGGTAGGAGAATTTTCCGGCCGCGCGGAAGCGCGGCCGGGGACCTCGACAGCACGACACCATCGGTCGCAGCAACGAAAAGGCCACTCCGATAACGCGTAATGCGCGTCAACCCACGACGGCGACGATGCTGGCGGACTCTCCCGCCGAAGCTCCGGCGAGGCACGCAAGCTTCCCGGTTGGCGGATCACGCGGCGACGCTGCGCAGGATCAGGTGCAAATGTATCGTGCCGCGCTGTGGTCTCGACCAGGCTCGCTTGGATCGGAGCGCGACAACTCGGATCTTCTGTAAGATGGGGCGTTAGTCGCTGCCTCGGTGCGCGTATTGTTTCCGTGTCGCATCGAATGCAGTGGGGTGCAGGGCAAGGGCGCCGACAAGCCTGGACCTTCCATTGCCACCATCATATTTCCGCGGTGAAGTGATCCCTGCCTTGCCGTGAATAGGCTCCCGCACCGATCCAAGAGCCTGTTGCGGTGTGAATCCAGTCGACCGCGATTGCGGCGGTTCCTCTTCATCTGCTGGCAAGCCACGCCCACGGCGCCCTCGGATGGGTTGGTCTGACCGAAGACCGGCTTCGCCTCGATCGTCTTCCCGCAACGGCCGCCGCTGGCTTTTTTCCGCCGCCGGCCCAAGCGGCCGGCTTTGCATCGCGAGACAAAAAAGCCAGCGTCAGCCGCCTTTCACTTCGTTCCAGCCCTGAGGACCACCCCATTGCGCAAGCGCAACGGGGACCCCGGTGGGTGCGGATCCGATCGTCCCCGGTCTCACGACCCCCATCGAGGCCGCGATGGGCGCGGCCCGATCAACAGAAGGAACCACCGCAATGGCTACGATCGGCATCTTCACCAGCACCGGCAAGGGCTTCAAGGGCTCCGTCAAGACCCTCAACCTCAACGTCAAGACCGTGGATTTCATCCCCGCCGATGGCGACAACGAAAAGGGTCCGGACTTCCGCATCTTCGCCGGGGGCACTGAATTCGGGGCGGCATGGAAGAAGACCTCGCGCGAGGGACGTGATTATCACTCGGTCAAACTCGACGATCCAAGCTTCCCCGCTCCGATTTATGCCAGCCTGGTCGAGACCGAAACGCAGGGCGAGTTCTCGCTCATCTGGTCCCGCCGCACCGCCGAGTGAAATCGGCCTAACCAAAAAACAAGCCCCGGCGCGCAGCGCCGGGGCTTCACCATGCTCAGTCCGCCACCGCCGGACAATAGGCAATTGGCCGCAGCAGGCTAGCCCTTCGCAGCAACTTTGCGCGTTTTCTTGGCAGGCGATTTTGCGGCGGGCGCCGTTACCGCGGCGGGCGCGGCGCGCGGCATCCGTTTCGGTTTCTCCACCTTGGCTGCTTCTGGTGCCGCCGGCTTGCGCCCGAGCCCGGCTGCCTTCGCCATCGCGGAGCGAGCGGCGGCGTAGTTTGGCGCCACCATCGGATAATCGGCAGGCAGGCTCCACTTGTGCCGATAGTCCCCAGGACTCAGATTGTAACGGGTAGCGAGGTGCCGCTTCAGCGATTTGAACTTCTTTCCGTCTTCCAGGCAGATGATGTACTCCGGCGTTACCGACTTTCTGACCGATACGGCTGGCTCCAGTTTAACCGCAGGTTCGGCAACGGGTGTGCCGACGTTTCGCAAAGCAAAATGGATATCGCCGATCAGCTTCGGCAATTCCGCGACAGGCACTGGATTGTTCGACACATAAGCGGAGACGATATCAGCAGCAATCGCCATGAGATCGGTTTTGTCCTGTTGCTCATCGGAAACGGTCATGGAGGTTCCTTCTTTGTCATCAATCACATCCCCATGCTATTTGTGCATTTGTACAATAGATCAAGCGAAATATCATTTGTTCGCTCCACAAATCGCCAAATGCGCGAAATTCCGGCCAAACGTCGTTGCGATCTATTGTGATCACTGCGGAACAATCTGCCAACTGCCCTAAGGGAAGCGAGGAGACTTTCCCCTCGCTTCCCCGCCATTGCCGCCTGTGCAGAGCAGGGCCGCCGGCTCGCAAAGCGGCCCACCAATCACCAACAGCGCGATCAATCCCCTACGCTTCGCTCGACCGTGCAGCCCGGCTCCGCGCGCCGTCAATGGCCCCCATCACTCCCGCGCGCTCACGCGCCCCCGGAAGGCATGCCGCAGGACATGCCTTCGGCATCGACAAAAACAGGAGTGACCCTATGAACGTGACCACGACCATCGGCACCGCCGACAACAACCACCACCAGCAAGCTGTTTCCAGCGCGTTTGGCGTCGACATCGCGCGCGGCGAGCGCATCGGGCGCGTTTCGTCGGAATGGTTCTCGCGCCCCGACGATGAGCGTTATCTGTCGCTGACCGAACTTTATAATGCGGTGCGCATGCGGGCGGATCGTGCCACGGCCCGCACCGTTGAGAGCCGCGCGGTTCGCGTCGAGGCAAGCCGGGACAATGCCGAGCGGCTTTCACTGATCGTTCCTGGTCAGGAGCAGATGATCGCCCCCACCCATTGGAGCTTCGGCCAGCTGTGCAGCCTTGTCGGTGCGCCCGCAACCTACATGCGCCAGCTTCCCGCACCGCTGGCTGGCATCAACCTGCAGCACGGCCTGCTCTCCCATCGCGCCGAGCTTGTCAAAACTTTGGAGGCGGAGGACGGACGGTTCGAGCTTCGAGCCGTCACCGGCCCTGACTATGGCCGCATCTGGGATCATGAACTGGTCGCAGCCGTCATGAAGATCGCCGGCAACGGCACCGGCGACACCATGTGGAAGGTACCGGGTATGCTGGACTGGGCGACCATGACCCACAATCCCTTCGTGGACATCACCAAGGACACCACCACGCTTTACGCCAGCGATCGCGACGTGTTCCTGTTCCTGGTCGACGATACCCATCCGATCGAGGCTGGACGCCTGCCGAACGGAGAGCCGGATTTGTATTTCCGGGGATTTTATTGCTGGAATTCGGAAGTCGGCAGCAAGACGCTTGGCATCGCGTCGTTCTATCTTCGCGCTGTCTGCATGAACCGCAACATTTGGGGCGTCGAAGGTTTCGAGGAAATTAGCATCCGGCATTCGAAATTCGCGGCGCAACGGTTTGCCCATGAGGCGGCACCAGCTTTGACCAGCTTTGCCAACTCCTCGCCGGCGCCGTTCATCGCCGGCATCAAGGCGGCGCGCGAGAAGATTGTCGCCCGCAGCGATGATGATCGCAAAAGCTTCCTGCGCAAGCGCGGCTTCTCCAAAGCCGAAACGGGCAAGGTCATCGAGGCGGTTTTGCACGAGGAGGGTAGGCCACCCGAAAGCATTTTTGATTTCGTGCAAGGCATGACCGCGCACGCCCGTACCAAGTCCCATCAGGACAGCCGCCTCGAGCTTGAAGGAAAGGCGAAGGCATTGCTGGAAAAGGCAGCTTGATCGTTCCGACACTGCGCGGCCGGACATCCGGCCGCGCGGATATCCGCGCAATTCGCCGCCGATCCGCGACCTGGATCGTTGCGGCCGCGCCTGGTGGGCGGCCGCCGCTCGCCGGGCTATGCCCGGCTCGCGATGCGACTGCAGTCAGTTTGCGATGCGTGGCTGGTCATCAAACGCGACAAATCGTCAGCGACGCTTTGACGTGGCGTTTTGAACGGATACAACCTCACGCAAGACCTCGTGCGGATCGAAGCCGATCGTTTCGGCCAGATTGATAAATTCGACAACGTCGATTCGTCGGCCTCCGGATTCGATGGCCGCGACCACCGATTGGTATCTGTCCAACGCCTTCGCCAGATCAGCCTGGCTCAGGCCGGCTTTCCTGCGCTTTTCGACGATCAGTTGGACAAGACGCAGATGTCTTGGTGATCGAAGCGTCTTCTGCATTTTTGCCGGTCCTTGACGAAGCCGGCAGATCAATTAAATGGAAAATCAGATAACCAGAAAATCTGATAATCTGGTCGCCCTCATCGATCAGCATGAACTCATCGAGGTGAAAGCCGTGGTGCATCCAGGCATCCCAATCAGGATTTGGCAGCACATCGAAGAAAAAGGTCTCGGCGCACGAGATTGCCATGCTTAAGCCTCTCCTCGATCCCGATGTCGCCGACGTCGCGCCAGACGTCCCCATCCTGACCGGCTACGACGAGGAGCGGCTGCTCACCTACATCCGCCTTCTCGATGCAGCAGCCGAAGACGCCGACTGGCGCGAGGTGGCCAGGATCGTTCTGCACATCGATCCCGCAAAGGAGCCGGAACGGGCATTCAGGGCGTGGGAGACGCATCTCGCTCGCGCCCGGTGGATGACCACCAACGGCTATCGCTACCTCCTGGCCGGCGGTGCACCACACTAGGCACGCGAACCGACGCTGTGCTCATTCAGCAAAGCGGTTTGCCGAACCTCTGACTACTCAAAGCAACAGTTGCCTCGGAAGCTGATGGCGAAGCTCGCGGCAGACCGCGGGCGTCGGTGTGGGGACCGTGGCCATGCACAGCGATTGGACCGATCCGGCAGTATACGAGCACATGCGCGGCTACGAAGCCGACGCGTTTGCCGCCGAGTATCTGATCCGGAACGCCGATTTCGTCGCCGAATGTGAGCGCTTGGCGTCAGGTCAGCTGACGGCAGGAGAAATCACCGGCTCGCCCGACTTTGCCGCTCGCTGGGGCGCGCGATTTCACGATTCCGGGTGCCGAGCCTCTCTCGCCTGAACACATCGTCTGGACAGAACAGGCCTCGCCACGGGTTCTTCGCGCAACGCGGTTGAGGACTGGCGCTTCATCGTCGCTGCCGGCCGCTCGACTTCAACTCAGGACGGCTCGCGGGTGGACAGAAGCCGGGCGAGTTCATGCTCTCTGGCCGTCGGCACAAGAGACATATCACATCGTCTCGGCTGAACCAGGAAGCCTGCTCGACATCAATGCTGTTGTCCTGCCGCTCGATGCGAATTTTGAAATACGGCTCGACGCCGCGCGCGGCTTCTGGCGCGCATTGAATGGTCGACAGGCCGGCGTCCGCCACGGTTCCCTACCTCTGCAAAGCAAGTTGAGGCACATCCTCAATCTGCGCGCTGTCGATGGAAGGCGCGCGCGGGTTCCCTACCGACGGCTCGCGGAGGAGCTGCTGGCGCGCGAGCCCATCGCACCGCGTGACTGGCGCGACCATCACCTTCGCCACAAGATACGGGCGATCCTGCGACGGGCCGACCGCCTGATCGCCGGCGGCTATCGCGGCCTTATCGTCTATCCTCAAAGCCGCCGCCGCAAAACCGGGTTATGAGGCTGGGCTCTCATCAGCAATAGCCTTCGCTAGGAACCCAACGAAGCAATCCAACGCTTGGCGATGAAGAGGATTGCGCGGCGTCCACGCCAGAAAATCCTCAACTGACATCCACCCTTTGGACACGGGAGTAGAGCCGAAGCGAATGAACTCCACTCGAAGGTGGAGTGCTTCGCGATCGAAAGCGAGTTGCCATTTTCCGGCTTTATCTTCGGCCAGGCAGAAGCTGACGAGTGGCATGACGTGCCCCCTTTGCCGGTAAGAGGCCACAGCAAGATCCGAGGTCGATCATCAGATCCTGGTATTGATCATTGCTCGCCTGCAGCCCCAAAAATGTATCGGCCGGGCTCACCCAGATGAGGTCTGCGGCAACGTGAGCGCGGACGCCGTGCAGCCGGAGGGCGCAAAAACACCCACTCGCATCTTTGCCCTCCCTCGCTTTTTCTCATTTCGGCCATCGTCCGTTTTGCGCGTCCCGGCAGGCCAGGACGACAGCAGAACCGGATGGAGATCGAGCAATGTCGAAGGGTCCCGCGGACGCGCCCCAAAAATATCTTAGGACCAAGGAGGCCGCGCCTATCCTTGGCCTCTGCGCCCGGACACTGGAAAAACACCGGACCTATGGCACTGGTCCCAAATACCGCAAGGTCGGTGGCCGCGTTCTCTACGACATCGCCGACCTGCATGCCTGGATCGAGCTTGGCGCGCGCACCTCCACCAGCGACACGAATGCCACCTATGTTCCGCCCGCCAAGCCGCACGCGGCGCGGGCGCCGGCGTATGCCGGCAAATCGCGCTGAACTTCCAGCTCTGCGGATTTGGACATGCGACCACCACCGACAGACCTGGAGCCGATTGCGCTGTTTCATGCGCGTCCCGGCAAGATGGCGTTGCGCGATGCACAGGACCTGATGGCCTGGCCATTCTTCTCGCTGGCCAAATCGCGCCGCATCAGACCGATCGATTTCCGCATGGGTGAAATTGCCATCCGTGTCGAGGCAACCATCGAGCACGGGATGGCGACTATCTGGGATGCCGACATCCTGATCTGGGCCGCCTCGCAGATTGTCGATGCTCGTGACAAGGGACTGCGGACCTCGCGCATGATGGCAGCGACGCCGCACGAAATCCTCACCTTCATCGGACGAGGCACGTCCGCCCGCGAGTATCTGCTGCTCAAGGCGGCGCTCGACCGTCTCCAGGCGACCACTGTCGCCACCTCGATCCGCCAACCCACCGAGCGGCGCATGCACCGCTTCTCCTGGATAAACGAATGGAAGGAACGGGCCGACCATCGCTCTCGACCGCTTGGCATCGAGCTTGTCCTGCCCGACTGGTTCTACGCCGGCATCATGGTCGATGCCTTCGTGCTCACCATTGACCGCGCCTACTTCGAGCTGACCGGAGGCATCGAACGCTGGCTCTATCGCCTCGTGCGCAAGCACGGCGGCCGACAGGCGCATGGCTGGTCGTTCGACTTGCGCCATCTCCACGTGAAATCCGGCAGCCTGTCTACCTATAAGCGCTTCGCATTCGAAGTTCGCGGCATCGTTCGCCGGCAATCCTTGCCGGGTTATCGACTCGCGCTGGGTGTGACGCAGGCCGGCGAACCTCTGCTCACTTTCAAGGCCTGCCATCCCGACCCTTTCAATCGCTTCGGCAAGGCCAGGGCAGCGGAGGACAAGCTGTGAATCAATTCGTCATTTCAGGAACCCGACGGCACGGGATTTCAGGAACCCGATCCTCGTCATTTCGGGAACCCAAACCGCAATCAACCCGTGGAATCGAAAGACGAATTCGCGCCTCTAACTTACCTAACGTCGAATCCTTTGGATTCTTTCTAACGGCAAGTGCACATCCGACGAGCTGTGAACGACCTGAGCGCCGGTTCACGTTTGGCAAGATCAAAATCCGTTCTCGTACCAGCCGGTCTTTCCCTAAGCACGCCGTTCCGACTGCTCGCCTCCCGCAAGGGAGGGCGGCATGAACGAGCTCACACATGTCGAACTGCTCTGGCTGAAGAAGCGGATCGAGAACTACATCCGCTTCGGCAGAACCGTCGAGAACAGGATCATCGACAAAAGCCGCCGCGTCGTCGCGTTCGCGCCCGGCAGCATCTTCGCCTTCGTTCGATGGAGGGCCAACGATTTCGGTACCATCGCTTCGCGCATCGACATTCTGCACGCCGTCGGCCCGGGCAAACGCTGCTCGACGATCGCTTATGTGCGGCCCGGCGCCGACATATTACTGACCGCCATTGGCTGGCCGAAGGTCGAGCGGGTGCTCGAGATCATCGATGCCGTCGAAGCGCTCGATCTCGACGCTGCAGACGTTCCACCGGAATACTGGCGACATGTCCATAGCCGGCTCGCCGCGCGGGAAAGTCCTCGGCCCTACACACGGCAGCGGCATGAAGCATGGCTGCTGCGCCGCCGGATCGAGCCATGAGCGCGCGCGGCAGGATCTTCGCGGCAATGCTCGCCGGCGCGACCCTTGCCGTCGCTCCGGCCTTGAGCAGACATACGCCGTGGCTGATCTGGAATGTCTCGGCCAGCGTTCCGATCGGGCTCTATCGCATCGCGCCTGTCCGCAAGATCGATGTCGGCGACATCGCCGTCGTCATGCCGCCCGAACCCCTGGCCGGCTTGCTTGCAGAGCGCCGATATCTGCCGCGCGGCGTGCCGCTGTTGAAGCACGTCCTGGCGCTCGGCAGACAAACCGTTTGTCGTGATGGCGCTGCCATCATCGCGCACGGCAAGATCTATGGAACCGCGATCGAGCACGACAGCAAGGGTCGACCACTGCCGGTCTGGCGCGGCTGTCGTGTGCTTGCCGATGGCGAAGTGTTCCTCATGAACTGGGATGTCGCCGACAGTTTTGACAGTCGGTATTTCGGCCCAGTCCCAATCACCGACATCGTTGGTCGCGCGGTCCCCCTCTGGACCACCAACCGTATTTTCCCGGCGCCGGATGCCTCCGGCGAACCGGCTCCCGACGAGCCGTGATGGCTCGTCTCCCTCACCTTGAAAGGACAGTCGCATGAGTCAGATCGGCATTTTTACCCGCAACGATGACGGCTTCTTCGGCAACATCGTCACGCTGACGATCGACGCCAAGCTCGCCATCCTGCCTGTCGAGAAATCGGACGCGGAAAATGCCCCCGAACACCGCATCTACTGCGACGGCGTCGAAATCGGCGCGGCGTGGGACCGCACCGGGGAGAAGGCAGGCGCCTACCTCTCGGTGCTCATCGACGATCCGTCCTTCACGCAGCCAATACGCGCCAACCTGTTCCAGGTCCCCACGGAAAAGGACGTCTGGAATCTGCACTGGAGCCGGCCGTCGAAGCGCGAAGAACGGGCCTGAGTTCGATGTTTCGATCGCGCACCATCGATCTTGCCATGGCAAACCCTTTGATCGATCGAATGCCGGTCAAACCCTTCGACCCGATCGCCTGTCAGGCGGCCGTCGCGCGCAGCGGAGGTCAAGGGCGGCCGAACGGTTCTCCATCGACTGAGGCGCTGCTTGCGCTGCAGTCTTGCATGAGAAGCATGGTCGGTCGGCGAAGCCTTGCCCTTGACGGAAGCGAGCACGGCGGCAGTCTCTCGACGGGTCGGGACTGTGGTCCACGCGTCACTCGCCTACGTATGTCGACGCTTTCGGCATGCGCGCTGCTCATGTTTGTCTCTGTGTCCAGCCCGGCAGCAGAACCTCCATCATACCTGCTAAAATCCTGCGCCGGGAGAGCGATCGGGATGAGCGGGACGTGGTCCGCTTACATCTGTGAAGCCGCGAAACGTTATGATCTCCCCGAGCGCTTGATACGCGCAGTGATGTATGTCGAGAGCGCCGCCGATGTGCGTGCTCTCTCGCCAAAGGGTGCCATGGGCTTGATGCAGATCATGCCCACCACCTGGGAAGAACTGCGCGTCAAACAGGGTCTCGGAACCGATCCGTTCAATCCGCGAGACAACATCCTGGCTGGCGCCGCGTATCTTCGCGAGATGCTCGATCGTTTCGGTCCGAAGGGATTTCTTGCCGCCTACAACGCCGGACCACAACGCTACCAGGAGCATCTTTCAACCGGTCGTCCGCTGCCTCGCGAAACGATCGACTACGTTGCGAAGCTGATGCCGTTGATCAAGGGAGCTGTTGCGATCCCGCCCCAATTGGGACGATTGGGAAAGCGGTCGAGCGCGGATCGTTCGCAGCTTTTTGCTCGCGAGTTTGCTCGGATAAATGACATCGAATGGCGAGACAAAAGAGGTTTCGATTCCGTCGACCAAACGGTGTTCGCGCAGATGCGTTCAGTCGCAATGCCGCCACAGAGCGACGCGACGTTGAGCGATCTCACAGCGCTTGAGCCGGAGCCGGCTACTTTGCGCACAAACGCCTATCCCACCCCAAAGCCGGCTGCGAACAACCTCTTCATCCCACGATCGCGCGGTGCATCTCGATGAGCGCTGGATTTCGCGTCGATCTGGTTCTGGCCTGTTTTGTCGCGGAATGGGCGGCGGAAGTGCTGGCGGCTAGGGAGGTCGGCGAGGGATGGCAAGATAAAAGGCCGCGATGTGCGGCTCGGTCGGTCGGTTGTTTTGATTGGCTTTTCTCGAGCTTTGCGCACATCGCCAGAAATACACGCACATCGCGCGAATTGGTATTCTGCAACGGTTTCAGCGTGGATCGCACATCGCGGGGGAATTGTCGTGAGAGGTGACGATGATTTCCGCGTGCGGCCCGGCCGTATCCGCTCGCGCCAAAGCCAAAGGGCACGGCCCTTCATCGCCCAAGCGCTTGCCGCCGCGCGGAAAGCTGGGGGGAGGATTTCTCGCCATGGCAGAATCACGAACGGGCACGGCTCCTATTTTGGACGCGGCCGGGTGGCGAGCATTCGCGCCAGTCGCTTCATCAGCCGCCGCTCTCGTTCCTGCACAGTCAAGGCGCTCGTGGTCCGTCACAAGCGACAGAATGGCCCGCTTGCCCGACACCTCAATTATCTGCGGCGCGAAGGGGTCACCCGCGACGGCGAGAAGGCGCGCATGTTTGGACTGCAAACCGACGATGTCGATGTCAAAGATTTCGCCGACCGGTGCGCGGATGATCGGCACCATTTTCGCTTCATCGTCTCGCCCCAAGACGCCCTCGACATGGCCGATCTCAAGACCTTCACTCGCGATCTGATGGTGCAGGCTGAGAAGGACCTTGGCACCACTCTAGATTGGCTGGCCGTCGATCATTGGAACACCGACAATCCCCACGTCCACATCATCCTGCGCGGCAGATCCGGGGACGGTCAGGATCTCGTCATCTCTCGCGACTACATAAAAAATGGGATGCGCAGTCGTGCGCAGGATCTGATCACTCAGGAACTTGGGCCAAGGACCGATCGTGAAATTGATCGCACATTCCATCGACAAATCGAAGCCGAACGCTGGACGGAACTCGACCGCCAGCTTGTTCGTGAACTCGACAGGCATGGCATGGTCGACGTCGCCCCTATCGGAGGTCGGAAGCCTGATGACTATCTCACGGTGAAAGTCGGCCGCTTACGAAAGTTGGAAAGCCTCGGCCTCGCGCACCCGATCGGTGGAGGCCAGTGGACAATGGTCGCCGAAGCCGAAGCCACCCTGCGGGCGCTTGGCGAGCGCAACGACATCATCAAGCGGATGCATCGCACGCTGGCCGAACATGGGCTCGACAGAGGCGCTGCCGACCAAGTTCTTGCGGGCGAGGCGAGCGACGCGCCCATCATCGGCAGGCTCATGGGCCGAGGCCTCGATGACGAGTTGCGCGCGTCTGCGTACGCAATTGTCGACGGCATCGATGGCCGCACCCACTACATCCGGTTTCAAGATCTGGATGCCACGGGAGATTCTGCACCAGGTTCGATTGTCGAGCTTCGGCGCTACGAAGACGGGCAGGGCCGGAGCCGGGTCGCCCTTGCTGTCCGTTCGGATCTTTCGATCAAAGAACAGGTCGGTGCTGACGGCGCGACGTGGCTCGATCGGCAACTGGTGGCGCATCGGCCAGCCAGACTAGGCGAGGGCGGATTTGCACAGGAGGTTAGACAGGCGCTGGAGAACCGCACCCAACACCTGGTCGAGCAAGGCTTGGCGCGGCGTGAGGCTGAACGTGTCATATTCGCGCGCAACCTAATTGCAGAGCTTCGCGGTCGCGAGATTGATGCACTGGGCGCGCAGCTAGCCGCCGCGACAGGTCTGGTATTCGCGAAGGCAGCTGAAGGTGACCAAATTGCTGGTGCCTGCCGACGGCGCTTCTCTCTTGCGACAGGCCGCTTCGCGATGATCGACGATGGGCTCGGCTTCAAGCTTGTGCCTTGGTCACCCCGACTCGAGACTCACCTGGGCAGGCATGTTACCGGCGTCATGCGGGCCGGGGGTGGTGTGGATTGGACACTAGGCAGGAAACGAGGGCTCGGGCTATGAGGCTGGTTGGTCAGGTACGCGACATAGTCCGGTCGAGCCCCTTTTTTCATAGGAGCAACCCCGTTGCTGCGCAGTCGGCGCGGCTCTTGAGTCTGACTTCTCCCGACAAAAAAAGGTCGCCGTATCCCAGTCTGTCCCCTGCTGATCAATCTGAAGAAGAATGTGACCAACATGTCACCGTCGTCAGAGAGACCATGCGCGCGCGAATGCAGAGTTGGCTTGGCGGCAACATCCTGCGATCTGGGTATCTCAAACAGACGACGACCTTGTTCAAACAGCTGAGATCCAGAGTTGACACTCTGCGCGTCCTGCTCTTGACCGCCGCGCGGACGCTCGCTGCCCCGATGCATGAATGGGTTGCCGGAGGGCATATCGAAGGGACAAGACCATGACCAAGATCGCCCTCGTCGCGATGACCATTGTCGGCTGCGACTGCGACGCCAAGCTGTGCGAATATATCGGCGAGACGCCGGCTAAATGGTCGACCATCGCCGAGTGCGAAGCCGCGATGAAGAGCCAGATCCTGCATGAGCGCAATTTCGACTACCCGCTCGTCTCCGGCATCTGCCGCACCAAAGGGTCGTCGTCCACCGCGAAAGGGGCCGCGACCGCTTCCCGCCCGAAACTGAAGTCTACGAGCCCAACCACTGAGCCTGAAAGAGCGCTGCCGGCAGAGCTCAGCCATCGCCCCAGTGTGCCGGTCGGTTCACCGACCACGGCCACGGAGGCCGCCGCCGCCCGACCTGTCGCCTACGAACTGGTGGTCGATGGCGGGACCGGCGTGCTTTATCGGACGAAAAACGGATATGCGGTGGTCGAGACCGATCTTGGCCGCGCCGTCTCGGCGATCGCCGAGGCCGCAAAACGCTCAGTGAACTGGCTAGCCGGCCTGATGCCGACGGGTCTGTAGGCTGGCCTCTACGTCTTCAGCTTGAGGCTCTCAGAACTTGTCGGTCAGCGGCTGTTCGGTAGCGGCGTCCTCGCCGGCGACGCGCTGATGTACATGAGACCGTGATCGGCAAGGCCGAGGCAGCGCTCGCCGCAGACGGCGGCACATACGGATTCCTGCTCGAAAACGGCTGGAAGTGGTTCGTTATTCCCGACCATTGCCCACCGATTGTCACCCCAAATCGTATGTACAAGATCGGCAGTGCAGATGAGCCGGGTGAATAGCTCTGATGTCCAAGGCGACGACCCATCACGCGCCGGCTTGCACGCGCAGCCGATGCTGGGGCCGCTGAACTGTGTATTCAATGCGGTCGAGCCAAACTGATCCGGCCTGTGAACCAGCTCACCCAGGCCGTTTATTGGCGTAAACCATTCGGCCCTTCCGGCAGGAAACGAACGTGGTGGCTTTTGATGCCGCAGCGCAGGGACAATTGAAGATCTCCAATTGCCGGATCGGTCCAATCGCTGTACATTGCAGCGGTCCCCACTGCCCGCCCGCGGTCTGCCGCGAGCTTCGCCATCAGCTTCCGAGGCAACTGTTCCTTTGGGTAGTCAAAGGTTCGGCAAACCGCTTTGCTGAATGAGCACAGCGTCGGTTGGCGTGCCTTAGTGTGGTGCACCGCCGGCCAGGAGGTAGCGATAGCCGTTGGTGGTCATCCACCGGGCGCGAGCGAGATGCGTCTCCCACGCCCTGAATGCCCGTTCCGGCTCCTTTGCGGGATCGATGTGCAGAACGATCCTGGCCACCTCGCGCCAGTCGGCGTCTTCGGCTGCTGCATCGAGAAGGCGGATGTAGGTGAGCAGCCGCTCCTCGTCGTAGCCGGTCAGAATGGGGGCGTCTGGCGCGACGTCGGCGACGTCGGGATCGAGCAACGGTTTCAGCACAGTACGACTTCCCCCCTTCAACGAGCACTCTTCGGACGTGCACTGAGTATAGCGAATAGGAACGATCATTCCTAGAACGTCAGTTCCTCTTCTGATTCCTAGTCCGTCATGGATCTCAAGGAGATCTTGGCGATCAATTTGCGTCGTTTGCGCCATGATCAGGACCTGACGCAGGAGGAGCTGGCATCCCGTTCGGGGCTGAGCATGCGTTACCTCGGCTCGATCGAGCGTGCTCGGGTTTCGGCCAGTGTCAGTGTTCTGGGTAGAATTGCAGATGCGTTTGAAGTCGACCCATGCGAACTCATCAGTCTCGCAAAACGGCAAGTTCCGCAGGGGTCCGACCGGCGCAATAGCGTGTGAAAGTCCTGGGCCGCTGTCATTGGCGCGGCGCTGGGCCGTGCCGTAGCTTGGGCTGTGATTCGAGGCCCGGGTCTTCGGGGTTTAGTCCACCCAATAGAGTATACGAGCACATGCGCGGCTACGAACCCGACGCGTTTGCCGCCGAGTATCTGATCCGGAACGCTGATTTCGTCGCCGAATGTGAGCGCCTGGCTTCAGGTCCGCTCACGCCAGGAGAAATCACCGGCTCGCCCGACTTCGCCGCTCGCTGGGGCGCGCGATTTCACAATTCCGGGTGCCGAGCCTCTCTCACCTGAACACATCTTCTGGACAGAGGCCTCGCCACGGGTTCTTCGCGCAACGCGGTGGACAGCTGCCGCCGGCTCCTCGCAGCCGGCCCGGCGACACACTCGACTCAGCAGAGTTCAGAGCTGGACAGAAGCCCGAGATTTATGCCGCGCCGCGTCGATGCCACTGACAATCCGCTCTCCAGCGGTGCAGGACGAAAAGCCCGCGCCTCCAAGGAGACGCGGGCATGTTGCCTGGGCGCTTGTGGCGCCGCGGTACTCGAAACATTACCGCAGGATTGAACCCTGCCGATTTGCGGTAAAGATAAGCTTAACCCACCGGCGCGTCTCGCAGGCTATTCGCACCGTAAAAGAATTGGATGGGATGGCCGCGCCTAACCTGCGATCCAGACGCCGAAGTTGGAGCCCGACAGGAGAATTCTCAACTCGCATCATCACTACAGTCGCGGCGCCACCGAGCACAGCACACGGCCGATTCAGCGGCGTCGGACGATTTTTCAGCCTGGGCCGAACTGCCGCCTGCCTTTCTCGCGTGCGTCCAGCGCTTTTGCACTCAGTTCGGAGACCCCCGATTGCTTGGAAAAATCGCCGCGTACGATGCCGTGGCGCTGCAGCTTATCGTAAAACGTCTTGCGCGGAATGCCGAGCGCCTCGACCGTGCGCCTGACATCGCCGCCGTTGCGGCCGAGCGTCTCGCGGATGATGTGTGCCTCATAGCGCTCCAGGCGCTCGGGCAAGGACACGACGGTGTCCGGATCGGCCGGCCGAAGAGAAGAGCTGCCACCGATCTCTTCCAACCCGAGCACGAAGCGCTCGGCAAAATGCGCGAGTTCGCGAACATTGCCGGGCCAATCATGTTGCCGGAGATGGTGCTGGACGGCGGCTGGCACGGCGGGCACCGGGCGACGAAAGCGGATTGCGGCGCGCTCTGCGAAGTAGCCGAACAGAAGAGCGACATCATCGCGGCGCTCGCGCAGCGGTGGAATGGAGACGGTGACCACGTTGAGCCGGTAATAGAGGTCCTCCCGGAAATCGCCGCGCTGGCGCGGGTCGCCGAGATCAACTTTGGCGGCGGCGACGACGCGCAGATCCACCGGCCTCACGTCATTGGTGCCAAGCGGCATGACCTCGCGCATTTCCAACACCCGCAACATGCGCACCTGTGTCGAAACCGGCATGCTTTCGATCTCGTCGAGGAACAGCGTGCCGCCGCTTGAATGTTCGACACGGCCGATCCGCTTCTTTTGCGCGCCGGTGAAAGCGCCGGCCTCGTGTCCGAACAATTCGCTTTCGATCACCGTCTCCGGAAGGGTGCCGCAATTGAGAGCGACGAAATTGCCCTTGGCGCGGCGGCTCCAGCGATGCAGCAGCCCGGCCACCACCTCCTTGCCGGAGCCGGTCTCGCCGGTTACCAGCACGTCGACATCGGTGTCTGCAATTTGCCGTAAGGTGCGGCGCAGCCTTTCCATCGCGGGGGTCTGGCCGATCAGCGGCAGGCTGTCCTGTGCCAGCTCACCCGCCTCGCGCAACGCCCGGTTCTCCATCGTCAGACGCCGCTTTTCCGCGGCCCGCCGCACGCTCTGTGCCAGGCCCTCAGCGGCGAACGGCTTGGTGATGAAGTCGTAAGCGCCATCCTTGATCGCCTTGACAGCCATTGCGACGTCCCCGTGGCCGGTGACAAGAATGACGGGGATGTCCGGATCGAGCCGCAGGATGCGGTCGAAAAGCTGCAACCCGTCGATCTCGGGCATGCGGATATCGGACACCACCACACCGGCAAAATCGGAATCGATCCCGGCCAAGGCCTTCGCCGCCATCGAGAAGGCCGACACCGAGAATCCGGCCAGCTCAAGCGTCTGGGCGGTGGCTTTCAGGAGGTCACGGTCGTCCTCGATTAGTATCACTGGTGCTGGGCTCTGGTGCGTCATGTTCGACTACGCTGCCTTCAAAAGATGTATGGTGAAGCAGGTGCCCCTCTCGCCGCTCTCTACCTCGATGCGGCCGCCATAGTCGGCGACGATTTCCTTCGAGATCACCAAGCCAAGGCCGAGGCCGGTTTCCTTCGACGTGTTGAACGGCGTGAACAGCGACTTCAGGATGGTCGGCGGAATGCCGGGCCCGTTGTCCAACACGCTGAGCGCCACACCATCGGCCGTTTCATCGATCGAGACGTCCACCCTAGCGTGATCGCAGCCGTCAAGCGCTTCCAGGGCATTCTGGAAGAGATTGATTAGCACCTGTTCGAGCCGGACCCGGTTTCCCATGACCTTGAAGGAGGCAGGCGCGGGCTCGATGACAAGCGCGTCGAGCCGGGCCGCAAAACGACTTCTCAGCAGGACGACTGCACTGTCGATGACGCCGCGCAAGTCCACCGGCGCAGCGGCCGTGCGGCCCTTGCGGGCGAAGGCCTTTAGTTCATTGGTGATTGAGCCGATGCGTTCCGTCAGCGCGGCTATGGCGCCGAGGTTCTCCTCTGCCGGAGCGGTTTGCTTGCGCTCCAGGAAGACGCGGGCGTTGTCGGCATAGGCCCGGATGGTGGCAACCGGCTGATTGATCTCATGCGCAACGCCGGCCGCGACCTGCCCCAGGATGGCCAGTCGATTTGCCTGGACCAGATCCTGCTGTACCACCTGGAGCTTGGCTTCCGTGCTGCGGTGGCCGATGATCTCGGACTGCAGCCGATCGCGAGCGCGGCTTAGATCCTCTGTTCGCTCGGCGACGCGGCGTTCGAGCTCAGAGCGGGCCGCCTGTTCGGTCGCGATTCTCATCTGCGCCGATTGCCGGCGCCAGAGCAGATAAGCAGCCAGGCTCAGAAGCGGAAGCACGATGCCAAGCGCCAGGAGCCGCATGCCGCGGACAGCGGCCGCTAGCGGTGCTTCCGCAGGTAGGAGATAGTCGAGTCGCCAGCTTGTCGTGGGGACCTGGGTCGAGAGGCGCAGATATTCCGCGTCGCTGCCGCCTGGCACCATGGCGTGGACAATCGATACATCCTGGCTCAAGACCTCGGGGCGTGTGATCGGTAACGGCGTCAGAGGCGCATGGCCGACCTGCTGGCTGTCGCGGACCGCGACAAGGTCAGGCCCAGCAAGAGCTGCTGTCGTCCTGAAACGCCAGGATGGAATACTGGTGACCAGCACGATACCATGTTCGTCGCTGACATAGGTCGGCCGATTCGCCTCGAGCCAGTTCGCTTCGATCTGATCGAACTCCATCTTGATGACGACGACCCCGAGCGGTGCTGTGGCATTGCCGACACGTCGCGAAATGTAAAGGCCCGCACGCTTGCTGACATTGCCGAGCGCGAAATATTCGGCTGTTCCGGTCTGCATCGCCCTAGAGAAGTAGGCGCGAAAGCCGTAGTCGCTGCCGACAAAGCTGTTCGGCTCGCGCCAGTTGCTGGATGCGACCGCCACACCATTGGCGCCGGTGACGTAGAGCACCGATGCCTTGGTGCCGGAGACCAGCCCCTCGAGCTTCCGGTTCAGCACATTGATCGCGACGGGATCGCGCCGTGCCAGAGCATCGTGCACCTGCTGGTCCTGCGATAGCAACAGCGGCAGCGCGCGTGGATTTTCCAGAACAGCGCCCAGTAGCGCCACTTTCAGGTTGACATCTGTGCGCCCCTGCGCCGCCAGCGCCTTGAGTTCGATGCCCTGCGCGTAGAGACCGGCGCTATAGAGCGCCGCCGCGATGATCGCGAGCCCTACTGCCGCGAAAGCGAACCAGGCTCGGCCCGCACGCCTGCCGAGTTGCTCCTGCGTCGAAGATTGGTCGGCGCGGCGCTGTAGCATCGCCCAGTTGTGCATAACTTCGCACAACGGGCAATCCGATTTGTGCGGCCGGCCGCACTATTTGCCCGCCGGCAAGCATCGGGAATTGAAGATCACGCGGCGAGATCAGAGACTTACCGGTAACAGGCTGCGTCTGGCACGCCAGTTGCGAAGTCCGATTCAGCAGCCGCGAGGCTGTTGAGCTCAAGGTCCCGGGAGGTCGGGCTTCCCGATCGGGGCGCAACGGAGGATATCATGCAGACAGCAATCGCTGCCGCCGAGCCGCGCGGCAAGGTTCCCCTATATCGGCATCTCTACGTACAGGTTCTGGTGGCGATCGCCGCCGGCATTGTTCTCGGCCATTTCTATCCCGAGACCGGTGCCGCGATGAAGCCGTTCGGCGACGCCTTCATCAAGCTGGTGAAGATGATCATAGCGCCGGTGATCTTCCTGACGGTGGCGACCGGCATTGCCGGCGTTTCCGACCTGCAGAAAGTCGGCCGCGTCGCAGGCAAAGCGATGGTCTATTTCCTGGTGTTCTCGACCCTGGCGTTGGTTGTCGGCCTCATCGTCTCCAATGTTGTCCGGCCCGGCGCCGGCATGCATATCAACCCGGCCACGCTCGACGCGTCGAAGGTGATAACCTTTACCGAAAAGGCGCATGACACCAGCATCGTCGGCTTCCTGATGAACATCATCCCCGACACGATCACTGGCGCCTTTGTCCAAGGCGACGTATTGCAGGTGCTGTTCTTTTCGGTGCTGTTCGGCATCGCGATGGGGCTCGTCGGCGACCGCGGCCGCCCGGTCCTCGATTTCCTGCAAGCGCTGACCGCGCCAATCTTCCGCCTTGTCGGCATATTGATGAAGGCCGCGCCGGTCGGCGCCTTCGGTGCCATGGCCTTCACCATCGGCAAGTACGGCATCGGCTCGATGGCCAATCTCGCCATGCTGATCGGCACCTTCTACGCGACCTCACTGCTGTTCGTACTGCTGGTGCTTGGCACGGTCGCCCGCTACAACGGCTTCTCGATCCTGGCGCTGATCCGCTACATCAAGGAAGAGTTGCTGCTGGTTCTCGGCACCTCTTCGTCGGAGGCGGCGCTGCCCGGCCTCATGGTCAAGATGGAGCGTGCCGGCTGCAAGCGCTCGGTGGTCGGCCTGGTCATTCCGACCGGCTATTCCTTCAACCTGGACGGCACAAACATCTACATGACGCTGGCGGCCTTGTTCATCGCGCAGGCGACCGACACGCCGCTCACTCTCGGCGACCAGATCCTTTTGCTACTCGTCGCCATGCTGAGCTCCAAGGGTGCCGCTGGCATCACTGGCGCTGGCTTCATCACCCTGGCGGCGACGCTGTCGGTCGTACCCTCCGTACCGGTTGCCGGCATGGCGCTGATCCTCGGCGTCGACCGCTTCATGTCAGAGTGCAGGGCGCTCACCAATCTCGTCGGCAATGCGGTCGCGACGATCGTCGTGGCGCGCTGGGAAAAGGAACTCGATGTGACGAAGCTCGCCGCGGCCATGGCCGGTCAATTGCCAGACGAGCCAGACCTGTCGCTGCCGCAAGTGCAGGATATCTCTATCTCGCCGGGCGATCGACCACGGTTCTGGGGCAACGATATGTACGAGGGCAAACCTCACTGAGATCGTTCCGCTCGGGCCGATATGCCGGCCGGACTTGTCGGGTACTCGCGCCATTCCAAAGCCGGGCGTCGAAACAACTGGCCGTCAGCCCTCGGCTTACCTTTGCACCTCATGGTCCGAAGGGGAGGTGTGACGTCGAGGAATGATGCTCAATGTGCGCAATCAGCGAAGTGTACAATCTCCCGGGGCCGGCGCATGGAGGCAAGCACAATCTCCTCCATGCGAGCTCGGGTGATTATAGAGTCACCCGGCAGAATTCTCCTTAAGTCTGTTGAGGACGAATCGCTTGCCTTCGACCACGCTGTCGTGAAGCGATCTCGCATTGGCCAGATGCGCGGCGATCGCGCTGGCCAGCATGCATCCCGTCCCGCGCATCGTTCCGGCAACACGCGGTGCCTCGAAGCGAATGGATTCTTGGTTGGAGCTCAGCAAAATATCTGTTGATCGCGGTCCCGTCGCGTGGCCACCCTTGAGCAACAACGCCTGCGGCCCGGCTGCAAGCAATCTTTTTCCCTGCTGGAGCGCGTCATCCTCGTCTGCTGCCAGTTCCGATCCGACAAGGGCCGCCAGCTCGATGAGATTTGGCGTGACGAGCCGGCAGAGCGGCATGAGATCCCGCTTCATGGCGCCGATCGCTTTCGCTTCCAGCAGTGGCCTGCCCGAAGAGGAAGCCAGTACAGGGTCGAGTACAGCCGGTATCCATGGATATTCGCTGAGCACGGCCGCGACCGCGACAATGACCCGCCCGGTTGAGAGCATGCCGATCTTGATGGCCGACACCTTGTTGGCCCGCAATGCTGCGCGCATCTGGTCGGCGACCAGCCCGGGTTGCTGGTGATGGATTGCGATGACGGCATCGTGGGTCTGCACCGTCACCGCGGTGACGGCAAGGCAGGTGCGCACGCCGACGGCAGAGATCGTCTCAATATCGCGTGCAACGCCGCCACCCCCGCTGGAGTCCGATCCCCCCACGACAAGCACGTGCGGCTCTTGCCTTAGCGCCATCGGTTTGTCTTCTCGATCCATTGTTGCGTGCGCGCTTCGGGATCGGCATTCAGCGTAATGTCGGTGACCACTGCCGCGCAGTCTGCGCCAGCCTCGAAGACACTGTCGAGCCGGTCAGGGTTGAGGCCGCCGATGGCAACCAACGGAATCGGTGCAACTTGTCGCTTCCACGCGCTGATCCGTTCGAGCCCTTGCGGCGCCCATTTCATCTTCTTGAGGCTGGTCGGATAAATGGGTCCCAGCGCCACATAGTCCGGCTCGGCCGCCAGCGCCGTTTCCAGTTCAGTGTGATCGTGGGTCGAAAGCCCGAGCTTTAATCCAGCGTATTTAATCGCCAGCAGATCGGCCGCAGCTAAATCCTCCTGGCCGAGATGGACGAAGTCGCAGCCTTCCTCGATGGCCAGCCGCCAATAGTCGTTGATGATCAGTTGGCAACCATGGATCGTGCAGACGTCGTTCGCGCGGCGGATTTCCGTCCGCAGCGTGGCCTCATCCCTGTCCTTGATGCGCAACTGCGCCAGCTTGACGCCAAGCGGCACCAGCCGTTCGATCCAGGCAGCGCTGTCGACGATCAGGTAGAAGGGATCGAGCTTCATGAAAGGGCCGCCCTGCCAAACGTGGGCGTCGACGGCATGGCAACATCGCGCGGTTCGAGCATTCCCGATTTGAAAGCCTCATATCCGGCATCGACCGCCTTGCCGAACGCACCCGCCATGCCGACCGGATCGGCCGCCTTGGCGACCGCCGTGTTCAGGAGCACGGCGTCAAAGCCGAGCTCCATCACGGTTGCCGCGTGCGACGGTCGTCCGAGCCCTGCATCCACAATCAGCGGGACGCCGGGGAAATGTCCGCGCATCGAGCGCAGCGCCGGGATGTTGACCGGGCCGAGGGCGGAACCGATCGGCGCGCACCACGGCATCAGAACCTTGCAGCCCGCGTGCAGCAGCCGTTCGGCAACGACGAGGTCGTCGGTGGTGTAAGGGAAAACCGCAAAACCATCTTCGCACAGGATACGAGCGGCTTCGACCAGGCCGAACACGTCTGGCTGCAACGTATCATGGTTGCCGATCACTTCGAGCTTGATCCAACTCGTCCCGAACACTTCGCGCGCCATGTTCGCAGTCATGACCGCTTCCTTGATGGAGTGGCAGCCAGCAGTGTTGGGCAGGATTTTCGTGCCGAGCGATCGAACCAGCGACCAGAATTTTTCGCCGGCCCTGCCGCCCGCCATCTCACGCCGCAAGGAGACGGTCACCACGGAGGTGCCCGACGCCTTGACCGCATCAGCAAGGATGGCCGGCGAAGGATATTGCGCCGTGCCGAGAAGCAGTCGGGAGGGAAGTGGCGTCCCGAAAAGCTCGAACATGCTAGCCTCCCTGCATCGGCGAGAGGATTTCGATCCGGTCACCGTCGCTCAACTGGAATTCCGCCCGGCTGGCCTTGTGCACGAGATCGCTGTTGACGGCCGTCGCCAGCCAATCGCCCTCATAGTCGAGCGCTGCAAGCAGCTCTGCCAGCGTGGTGGCGGCAACCTCACGCGCTTCGCCGTTTACGACCAATTTCATGGGCAAGCTCCACGGGTTTGTCTTTGCTGAAGAGAAAGTCTGCCGCCTGGCGCGCCATGGCCGGGGCCAAAAGAAAGCCATGACGATAGAGGCCGTTGATCCTAACGGTGTCTCCGCTCGCTTCGACTAGCGGCAGATTGTTGGGAAAAGCTGGACGAACCCCGGCGCCTGTCTCAATGATGCAGGCTTCGCCAAAGGCCGGGTGGAGCGCGCAGGCCGCGCTCAGAAGTTCCATCATCGAACGGACCGTGACCGGACCGCTGTCATCGCTCTCGATCATCGTGGCGCCGGCCATGAATCGGTGATCGGGGCGCGGCACCACATAGAGCGGAAAGCGCGGATGCAGCAGCCGGACCGGGCGCGACAGCGAGATATCGGGTGTGTGCAGGATCAGCATTTCGCCGCGAACGCCGCGCAGCCTCTCATCGCCCGCTGCCATTCCCACGCAGTCTATCTCACGGTCGAATCCGGAAAGCTGCCGGGCGTCCGTGGCAAAGCGGAAGTCGACGCCCATCGCGACGAGCTTTTCGTGAAGCGCTGCCATTGCAGTGCGCGGCTCGAGATGCGCCTCGCCGGCGAAGAACAGGGCGCGGCGAAAACGGCCGGCGAGGTCGGGCTCCAGCCGCGCGATTTCCTCCTCATCGATCCAGCGATGGCTCGAGGTGCGGCTTGCGAAGCGGTCAAGCTCGCCCGCATCCCGCGGCGTTGCAACAACCAGCGTTCCGGCCCGCGTCACCTGACCTGGCAGCACGGCATCCCACCATTCGGCGGCGCCGCGTCCGAGGTCCAGCACAGGCTGCTCCGCGCTTTCGCGCTCGCACCAGGGCGCCAGCATGCCGCCGGCAAACCACGATGCGCTGCCGCCGAGACCACACCCGATTTCAGCGACGGTGACCTCCGCGCCGCGACTGGTGAGCTCGAAGGCCGCGGTGAGGCCGGCGACGCCGGCCCCCTTGACCAGCACCCTCATGACGGCTCCGGCACCTCGGGCGTGGTGTCACTCACCGGCATATAGAGATCGCCGCCCGCGCGGTATTTTTCCGCCATCGCCGCCATCCCCTCCTTCTGCGCTTCGGCGCGGATGTCGTGGGAGATGCGCATCGAGCAGAATTTCGGCCCGCACATCGAGCAGAAATGCGCCACCTTGTGCGCCTCCTTCGGCAAGGTCTCGTCGTGAAAGGAACGGGCGGTTTCCGGATCGAGCGACAGGTTGAACTGGTCCTCCCAGCGGAACTCGAAACGGGCGCGAGAAAGGGCATCATCCCTGGTTTTCGCCGCCGGGTGGCCTTTCGCCAGGTCGGCCGCGTGCGCGGCAATTTTGTAGGTGATGACGCCGGTTTTGACGTCGTTGCGGTCCGGCAGACCGAGATGTTCCTTCGGCGTCACATAGCAGAGCATGGCGGTGCCGAACCAGCCGATCATGGCGGCGCCGATGCCGCTGGTGATGTGATCGTAGCCGGGCGCAATGTCGGTCGTCAGCGGTCCAAGCGTGTAGAACGGTGCTTCGCCGCAGACTGCGAGCTGCTTGTCCATGTTTTGCTTGATCTTGTGCATGGGGACATGGCCCGGCCCCTCGATCATCACCTGGCAGTCCATGGCCCAGGCGATCTTCGTCAATTCGCCGAGCGTCTCCAGCTCGGCGAATTGCGCCGCGTCGTTGGCGTCGGCGATCGAGCCCGGCCGAAGGCCGTCACCGAGCGAGAAGGAGACGTCGTAGGCTCTGGCGATGTCGCAGATCTCCTCGAAATGCTCATAGAGGAAGCTTTCGCGGTGATGATGCAGGCACCATTTCGCCATGATCGAGCCGCCGCGCGAGACGATGCCGGTAACCCGCTCGACGGTCAGCGGGATGTAATGCAGACGGACGCCGGCATGGATGGTGAAATAGTCGACGCCTTGCTCGGCCTGTTCGATCAGCGTATCGCGATAGACCTCCCAATTCAGGTCCTCGGCAATGCCGCCGACCTTTTCCAGCGCCTGGTAGAGCGGCACCGTGCCGATCGGCACCGGCGAATTGCGTACGATCCATTCGCGGATGTTGTGGATGTTGCGACCGGTCGACAGATCCATGACCGTATCGGCGCCCCAGCGGGTCGCCCAGACCATCTTTTCGACCTCCTCAGTCATTGAGGAGGTGACAGCAGAGTTGCCGATATTGGCATTGATCTTGACCAGGAAATTGCGGCCGATGATCATCGGCTCGCTTTCGGGATGGTTGATGTTGGCGGGAATGATTGCCCGCCCCCGCGCTACCTCGTCACGCACGAATTCCGGCGTGACAAAATCGGGGATCGCCGCACCGAAGGCCTCGCCGTCCCGCTGCAGCTTGCCGCGCAGGCTTTCGCGTCCAAGGTTCTCGCGAATGGCGACGAATTCCATTTCGGGCGTGATGATGCCGGCGCGGGCATAGGCAAGCTGGGTCACCGCCTTGTCTGCGTTGGCCCTGAGCGGCCGATTGCGAATGGGAAATTCCGGCGTCAGGCGCGCGCCAGTCGCAAATCCGTTGTCTTCCGGCGTGATGTCGCGGCCATCGTAGAATTCGACATCGCCACGAGCCGTAATCCATTCGTGCCGAAGCCGGGCGAGGCCTTTCTCTATACTCGTTTCGACCGTTTGATCAGTGTAGGGGCCGGATGGATCATAGACCGTCACAGGCGGTTCGCCGGCGGTCGGGTGGACGGAGATTTCGCGCATCGGCACCCTGATCTGCGGGTGGAGGGTGCCTTGCTTGTGTATCTTGCGTGAGGCGGGCAGGGGTCCCGTCGAAACTGCGGGGGTCAAGGCATTCATTTGAGGCTCCTTTGCTCATTTGCAATGGAGACCCAGTTCTGTGCCGGAAGGATGGAGACACCTTGGTCGACCTGCTCGAGACAGGTCTTCGGGCATGACTCCCGCAAAGCGCTTGCACCGTCCCTACGCCAGTATGAACTGGATCAGGTTCAACGGGTCACTGCGCCGCGAAAGCCAGCAGTATCTCAGCCCCTTGCCGGGACTCCCCTGGTGAATGGGTCAATTGGACCGAGCCGGTGGCCTTTTGTCAAGCGCATTCGGTCCAGGGCGGTAGGTCGAAGCCAGAAGGAAGGGTTGTATAAACAGGACGCGGACCGGCTCGGTCCGCGCTCGATTCTGTAGTCGCGGGGGGCCGGTGAAACGCTCATGGTCTATGACAAACCGACCGAAATGCTACATCTGAAACCATGAAGATATTGACTTTCATAAACTGCTCGTTGATAGTTGTAGCTCGATAATATCTAGGAACTCGTGACTTAATGAAAATATTACTTCGGTATAGCAGTTCAATCGACATCAGTTTGATGACGTAATATTGTTTCATCCATAGTTTAAATCTTAAAAATTGCTAATTTGCTGGTTGATGGAGTAATGGGCTGGTGACATGCCAGCCGACTTCAACATGGCAGTCCCGATTGGCAATTTCCAGACGCCTCGGCCGATAGCGGCAGTGCAGCGAGCTCCTCCCTCTCCTTGTCGCACCGCCCAATCGGCCGAGGCTACCCGTCGCAAGGACGCGTGCCTCGGAAATGCAGAATTGCGTTGGCCGTAGAGCACAGTACCCGTGGGAAGCATACGAATGGCTGTCGTGGATTCTGCCAACAGTTGTGACGTTGAGGAACTAGCGGGACATCCCGGCTCGTCTCAAAGTACTGAGTTGTTGATGCTTGGCGCACTCGGTGTGGTCTATGGCGATATCGGCACCAGCCCGATCTATGCGCTCCGCGAAGCGCTGCATGCCTCGTCGGGCGGCAACGTCGCTGATCGCACAGATATTCTCGGCGTCCTGTCGCTGATCATCTGGTCGCTCACGATCACAGTTACAGTAAAATACATCATGTTCGTGCTGCGCGCCGACAACCGCGGCGAGGGTGGCGTGCTGTCGCTGATGGCGCTGGCGCGCGGCAGCTTTCCGAAGCGCTCGGCGGTGATGCTCGGCATCGGCATCATCGGCGCCTCGCTGTTTTTCGGCGATGCCGTCATTACGCCAGCGATTTCCGTTCTGTCGGCGGTGGAGGGCATGGATGTCGTCACGCCGACGTTCCAGCCTTATGTCGTGCCCCTGACACTGGTCGTTCTCGCCATGCTGTTCGCGGTACAGCGCTTCGGCACGGGCGGCGTCGGTCTGGTGTTCGGGCCGGTGACCGCTGTCTGGTTCCTGGCTATCGGCCTGTCCGGCCTCAACCACATCATCGCCGATCCGGAAATCCTGTGGGCGATCAGCCCGTACTACATCGTCGCCTTCCTGATCCATTCGCCAGGCGTCGCCTCCGTCACCATCGGCGCGGTCTTCCTTGCCGTCACTGGCGGTGAGGCGCTCTATGCCGATCTCGGCCATTTCGGCCGCAAGCCCATGGTGCTGGCCTGGCTGACGATCGTGTTTCCCTGCCTGCTGCTGAACTATGCCGGGCAAGGTGCCTTCATCCTTGCGAACAAAGGTGTGGTCGGCCATCCGTTTTTCGAGATGAACGGGGGCTGGACGCTGATCCCGATGGTGGTGCTGGCCACCGCAGCGACCGTCATCGCCAGCCAGGCGGTGATTTCAGGGGCTTTTTCGCTGACCCGGCAGGCAGTGCAACTCAACATGCTGCCGCGGCTGGAAATCCTGCACACATCGGAAAAGCAGTCCGGCCAGATCTACATGCCGCGCGTCAATCTTCTGCTGGCCCTGATGGTGATGATGCTGGTGGTCGGCTTCGGCGAATCCAGCAAGCTGGCCTCCGCCTACGGCATCTCGGTAACCGGCAACATGCTGGTGACGACAGTGCTGCTCTATGTGGTCATGACCCGTATCTGGAAGTGGAAGCTGTCGGTGGCGATCCCGCTGACCGTGCTGTTCGCCTTCATCGACATCGTTTTCTTTGCCTCCAACATCGTCAAGGTGTTCGAAGGCGGCTGGGCGTCGCTGGTCGTGGCCTTCACCATCGTGCTGGGCATGTGGACCTGGGTGCGCGGCAGCCGCTATCTCTTCGACAAAACGCGCCGCAACGAAATCCCGCTCGATGTCCTCGCCGGCAATCTGTTGAAGAAAAAGCCGCAGCTGGTGTCCGGCACCGCCGTGTTCCTGACCAGCGATCCCTCGAGCGCGCCGACCGCCTTGATGCATAGTCTCAAGCACTACAAGGTGCTGCATGAGCAGAACGTTATCCTTTCGGTGGTGACCGCGCCGCAGCCGGTGGTGCCCGACAGCGAGCGCGTCAAGATGGAGACGGTCAACGAGCTGTTCATGCGGGTGACGCTGACCTTCGGCTATATGGAACAGCCCAACATTCCACGCGCGCTGGCGATCTGCCGCAAGCAGGGCTGGAAGTTCGACATCATGACGACATCCTTCTTCCTGTCGCGGCGCTCGCTCAAGGCTTCACCGAATTCCGGTATGCCGGTATGGCAGGACCGGCTGTTCATCGGTCTTGCGCGTACGGCGGCGGATGCGACGGAATATTTCCAGATTCCGACCGGACGGGTGGTCGAGATCGGCACGCAGGTGGTTGTCTAGCTCTCCCCATGTCTGTCCGGTAGGACACGGGCAACTCATAAGCCGAGTTCGTCCCGCCCCGAGCCGATTCAAGGCGTGACCGCCCGAGGCCGCATCGGTGTAAGCACCGGCGTAACCGCGACCTCCAGAGGCGGACCAAGCGCGCTCGGCGGCTCCAGGTCGTAACGCTTCCACAGGTTGAGCCCCGTTACCACATCGCTCTTCGAGCCCGATTGCCTAGCGGCGATGACGGGCTGCTTCTCATCAAGATACCTGTCTGCCCAGAGATCCCGAGCAGGCTGGCGATTTCGCTCTTGGAATTGCCCGGTGGGATGGGTCTTCGCAAAGGAGTTCGCCGGGGTGCATCGCGGGCAGGCTGCGCTTGATCGCGCTGAACAGTGGCGGGCCTCCAAGTCGTCTTCCCCCATCTCATCCGAATCACGCGCCGGAGGCCGAAGCGCGAGCCGAATAGCGAGCTTTCTCGCGACCAGTCAGGTTTTGGACATCTAGTCTTGGCACACATCCATGTCCTTCGGGCGCTTGGTCTCATCCAGATATTAAATGGGCTCACGCACCTGTGGTCTCGCGCGCTCAAACCCGCGCACGGCCGGTTACGAAAAAAGCCCTACAGGGTTTGTTGCGAAAGAACGTGATCATGAATTTTTGTAAGGCGACCCCTGGCGCAAGCCGATGGAAATGCGAGGGGGGCGGCATGCACTGCCGGGCTCGTGTTGCACGCTTTGAACAGAAGGGTAGATCGACGCTTCCCCCGGTGGGCAGTGGGCCGATTTACCAGGTGAGTGACTTTCCTGGCTGGGTGAATGCGCTGCATCGCGCTGGAACCAACCGCCAAAGCAACCTTTGGCGGGCGCACTGACCGAATCCGCGCCGCGGGACTGATCCCACTCTCGGCCAGCAACCTCAAGACAGGCAAGGTGCAGTGAGATGACCGCGCTACTGACCACGATCGCGCTTCTTCTGGCCGGTCACGCGCTGGCTGACTATCCGCTTCAGGGCGACTTCCTTGCCAGGGCCAAGAACCGCGCCAACCCGATTCCGGGCGTCCCCTGGTATCATGGCCTTCTTCCTCATGCGGCAATCCACGGCGGGACCGTCGGCCTGATAACCGGCAGCCTCGCGCTCGGTATCGCTGAATTCGTCGTTCACGGCCTCATCGACGACGCGAAGTGCATGGGGCGGATTTCTTACAATATGGACCAATCTCTGCACATCTCCTGCAAACTCTGCTGGGTGGTAATTTTGATGCTCTGGGGAACATTCTCATGACCGCTCTACTCGCATTCCTGTTTTCCAACCCCACCATCCTCGCGGTGGGCGCCGGCATGATTGGCGCCGCCGGCGCGTGGATGCATGGACGCCTCACCGGTGCCAAGGCTGAACGGCTCAATCAGATCGCGACGGGCGCCAAGACCACAACCGGAGGGCGAGCAGATCGGTGATGCCGTGGCCGGCCGCGTACGGGGGACGCCAGCGGCCGTCCATGGCGCGAACCCGACGGCTCAATGAGCGGATCGACCGGATATTCGAAGACCAAAAGCTGCCGCTCTCCGGTTACGGCAATCCAACACGTCTGATCTCCGGTCCGGCCAGATTTCCAGCGTTCGAACAAGTCGTAACCCGCCGCTACCCCTAAGAAAATAGGCCGCACGCCATAGCAACAATATCAAGCGACTTGAGAGAGAGTGAGTGTGAGAACGAGAGTGAGGTGGATCGGTTAGTCTCCATAATAGAATGGTCGAGAGCTATGATTGGCGTCAGTTACTCGTATCCACAGCCTACCAGGTCCTCGATCAAGCTGGAGCGGTCGCGGTATCACCTTCATGGCCGCGTGCACATGGCATTGTGCGTCGACTGACACGCTACGGATTGCTTTTGCGCCATCCATCTCCTCAACCCTGAAAGTTTCCACAGGTCCGCTTCCTCGCACCTAACAGATGGTTGTGTCGCCAGTTAGGCGTCAGACTTGCCATTGTCGCTTTGCACGGCCCAGCTCGACCTAATTCGATCGCTGGCCTCCAGGTAAGCCATGTCGATCAAATAGGTCAGCAGGCTTTCCCCGTCAGCCTGCACCGTCTGACGAATCTCTCGCAACATTGCTTGGACAAACTTCAAATTATCCAACTTTTTTACCTGTCTCATGGAATCCCCCTCAATTATCCTGTCAACGAAACACCCAAATCGCGTTTCAACCGATTCAATAACGAGAAAACACCCGCCTAGCAGGGCCGTTACGGAACCGAACAACCAAGCAGTGAGATCACAAACTCTCGCCCAGCAATACTTATGGCACCTTCAGATGTTTTTTACCGATAAAGTAAAGCTTGAGAGCCAATTTCGACGGCGCAGAACTCTCACATTTTGTTGTTATAAACAAGCAGCTTGCCAGTTAAAATTTGCCATGACTGAGCCGCAAACGGGCGCGCAAACACTGCCTCCCGTGCATTGCCGGTTAAACAACAGCGATGGTCACATCCGACGGCAGAGCGTCCACGAAGTTGCTCTGATATCGGTGGACGGAATTCTGTTGGCTACATAGGGACTCGGAACCACACATGACGGCCGCGATTTTCGGCGCGATCGATCCATGTCTTGCGATTTCTCGACTTTGCTGCGTTTATGGAACCGGTTTGGCTTCTAAGCCAAGCCGCGATCAATCGTTAGGAAGGAATACAGTATGGCGACTGGAACCGTGAAGTGGTTCAACAGCTCCAAAGGCTTCGGCTTCATCACGCCCGATGCCGGCGGCCAAGACGTGTTTGTCCACATTTCCGCCGTCGAGAGAGCGGGTCTTTCGACCCTCGCCGACGGCCAGAAGATCAATTACGAGATCGAGCAGGACCGCCGCAGCGGCAAGTCCTCGGCCGGCAATCTTAGCAAAGCAGGCTGACCGCCGGCGCAAGCCGGAACGACACGGAAAACGCGCATCTGCTGGCTGTCGTTCAGCGAGCGCGGGAACAGGGCTCAAGAGCCGCTGTTGGCTTTTCTGACTTCTGGCAGGACAGCATGTGAAGCGAGGCGGGGAGTCCCCGCCTTTGGTATCGGCATACGTCTGGGGGGCTGCTATGCGCCAGAACGACCGGCCGGCCGATTCGATCAGCCGTCGCGTCCTTGCGTATCCGCTTCGTACGCCCTTGATCTTCCTTTTGCGTGGGTTTGCGTCCGAGACCCGTGATCTTGGCCAATGCCGAGCGTGCGGCGGCATTTGGCGTCACCACCGGATAGTCCGTCGGCATACCCATTCAGGCAGACGATGTAGTTCGGCCTGACCGATTTCTTGATCGGAACGGCAAGCTTGAGAGCTTCCGGCTTCTCGTGCGCCACGCCATCGCCGTGCTCTTCAGATCTGCATGCACTTGGCTCATTAGGGCCGGAGGTTGGCCGACCCGCGCCTTAAACCGGAAGGTTTGTCATTTCCTTTTTTGCGAGTTCGCTAAAAAGTCTTCGGTCCAACCCACCTCATTTGTGGTCTGCCCTGTCATATTTTTTGCGGCCATCGCGCGGTAGAATGGCGCTTGGCTAGTGCGGCCGGAAAGTTCAGAGAAAGCTGGAGTTGAGCCGAGTGCCGAGCCTGTCAGGGTTAGGCCGAACCAGGAACACAAATCCTCATTTGCATGGAATGGCAAAGGTGAAGGACCCACAAGACGGCTCAGCCCGTCGTGCTCGACAACAGTGACTATTCTCGACAGGGGATCATCATCATCCAACCGCCGGTCGGGAGGAACGGCCGGCTGAAAGAGGACGATGGAAATGCTGCGGTCAGGCGATGGGCGGCACGACATACACAAGCCAGTTGCACGGTTTCTCTGCCAGAAATGGCGGACCGGTCCCGCAATCAGCCCCCCATCGCGAACTGTTCGCGCCGGTGGAGGCTTCGCTGTTTGCTATCCGCAGGATGAAGCGCGTAGCAGATGAGGCCTGCGCCGTAGGCCTATTCTTAAACCGCTCGCAGCGTTGTGTCTGGCCTGGTGGGTTTTTCGGAGACGGGGGGTTAAGCCTAGCTTGTCCCTGTACTTGACCGAGCTCAGATAGCCTGGGGTCGGTGCCTTCGCCGAGGGCTGTAGAAGCGCTCGACGTAATCGAACACATCGGCCCTGGCATTATCGCTCCCTTGTAGATCTTGCGGGCTGTCCACTCGGTTTTCAGCGACGAGAAGAAGCTTTCCATCGCAGCATTGTCCCAGACGTTGCCCGACCGGCTCATTGAGCAGGTTGATGCCATGATCGGTCCTCAGCCGCTGGAACTCCTCGCTGGCGGATTGCGATCCCATGCCCAGCGCAGATCGCCAGTCTTTTTAGGTCTGGGCACAATGAGGTGCCGGGATGGAGCCTTTGCTATTGCACTGCCTGCGTTCGTACTCTGCTTACTCGCTCCCGAGATTTTGAATCGGGAGTAACGATGCCGGCAACCAGAATATTGTGGGGTCAGATCGTCGCTGTTTTGACCATCGTGCTTACGACCACCTGGGGAGCAACGCAATGGACCGCCTGGCAACTGGGTTACCAGGAGCAACTTGGTTCGCCCTGGTTCGAACTCGTCGGCCAACCGATCTATCCGCCACCGGCATTTTTCTGGTGGTGGTTTTTCTATGACGCCTATGCACCGACGGTCTTTGTTGAGGGCGCGGTGATCGCGGCGAGCGGCAGTTTCATCGCGATTGCTATCGCTATCAGCATGTCACTATGGCGAGCACGGGAGGCGAAATACGTGGCAACGTACGGCTCGGCGCGCTGGGCTGTGCGAAAAGAGATTGAAGCCGGAGGACTGCTCGGCGCCGATGGCGTGGTTCTGGGCAAGTTTGAGTTGGACTACCTTCGCCACGATGGCCCGGAGCATGTCCTGTGCTTCGCGCCGACCCGAAGCGGCAAGGGCGTCGGACTGGTCGTGCCATCCCTGCTCACTTGGCCGGGAAGCGCAATCGTTCACGACATCAAGGGTGAAAATTGGGAACTCACCGCTGGCTGGCGAGCACGTTTCGGCCGTGTGCTGCTGTTCAACCCAACCAATGCTGCCTCAACCGCTTACAACCCGCTGGTGGAAGTCAGGCGTGGCGCTTGGGAAGTCCGAGACGTCCAGAACGTCGCCGACGTGCTGGTCGACCCAGAGGGGTCTCTGGAACGCCGGAATCATTGGGAAAAGACGAGCCACGCGCTGCTGGTCGGCGCGATCTTGCATGTCCTCTACGCCGAGAATGACAAAACGCTGGCCGGTGTTGCCAAGTTCCTCTCCGATCCGCAGCGGCCGATTGAGACGACGTTGCGAACGATGATGCTAACCAAGCACCTTGGTGATGTCGGTCCGCACCCCGTTGTGGCATCGGCAGCACGTGAACTTCTCAACAAATCGGAGAATGAACGCTCTGGCGTGCTGTCGACCGCGATGAGCTTCCTCGGCCTGTACCGCGATCCGGTTGTGGCCCAGGTCACGTCCCGTTGCGATTGGCGCATTGCCGATCTGGTGGAGAACGCGCAACCCACGACACTCTATCTGGTCGTGCCGCCATCGGATATCAGCCGCACCAAGCCGCTGGTCCGGCTTATCCTGAATCAGATCGGCCGCAGGCTGACAGAGGATCTCCATGCGAAGGATCGCCGGCATCGCTTGCTACTGATGCTCGATGAATTTCCGGCACTCGGCCGGCTTGATTTCTTCGAGTCGGCCCTCGCGTTCATGGCCGGCTATGGCCTCAAGTCGTTCCTTATTGCCCAGTCCCTCAATCAGATCGAAAAAGCCTACGGGCCGAACAATTCCATTCTCGACAACTGTCATGTTCGTGTGAGTTTCGCGACCAACGACGAGCGAACCGCCAAACGCGTCTCCGACTCGCTGGGAACGGCAACCGAAATGCGGGCGATGAAGAACTATGCCGGGCATCGTCTGTCACCCTGGCTTGGGCATCTCATGGTCTCGCGACAGGAGACGGCTCGCGCGCTGATGACGCCCGGCGAGATCATGCAGCTGCCTCCGAGCGATGCCATTGTGATGGTCTCTGGGCTGTCCCCGATCCGGGCGAAAAAGGCGCGCTATTTCGCAGATCCGCGGTTTGCCGAGCGCGTTCTGCCTCCGCCCAAGCCCGCAACCACGAACGCCCTGTCGCGCCCCGATGACTGGACTGAAATGGCGGTTGCCAAGGTGCCGGAGGCGCAGGCAAGCCTTGCATCGCTTAACCAACAGGACAGTGATCTTGACAATGGCGGTATCCGCCGCCAGCCCGAATTGCCCGAACATGAGGATATTGCGCCGGAGCCCACGCTGGTGCGCATTGATGAATTCGACCTTGATCGCGACGAATCCGATGATGAGGTTGCCCGACGCCGGTCGGTCGACCAGACGATGCGGCGCACCGCGCGACAGGTCGCACTCGATCCCAAAGACGGAATCGAACTTTGACCTCCATGAAGAAGCGCCGTCTCTCAGCCTATCTGGAACCGGAGGTCATGAATGCGCTTGCCGACTACGCCGCAAAGAGGGATGTGTCTCTGTCGCTGATCGCCGAAGCGGCCATCGCTTCTTTTCTCTCCCCCGATTCTGAGGAGCGCAAAGAAGCGGCAATCACAAGGCGGCTCGACCAGATCGACCGGCGCGTTCAGCGCGTCGAACGCGATCTCGGTATCTCAATCGAGACGCTGGCGTTGTTCGTGCGCTTCTGGCTCAGCTCAACTCCGGCCTTGCCTGACGCCGCTCAGCCCGAAGCGCGCGCAAAAGGTCGGCAGCGTTATGACGCTTTCATCGATGCGCTCGGGCGCAGGCTGAGCAAAGGACCAAAGCTCAGGCAGGAGATCGCCGAGGACTTTGCGGCTCCATCATCGCCGGACACCGCTGAGTCGCACACGGGCTAGGCAGCCGAGGCGGGCGGCGAACTCATCGGTGCCGCATTTTGCAAGTCTCTGCACGTCGCATTGCTGCCAGCCGTTTTCCTTGTTGCAAGGCGCACATTCCTGCTTCTTCTAATCATCCCCGTCAGCGGTGCGAAGCAATTCGTCCGAGAAATGGGGACCATCGTGGCAGACACTCAAAATGCCGGCAGGGAAGCGGTCTCGCGTGGGGCGCGCATGCTGCGCACGGCGCTCGGCCCGGCGATAGCCGGGTTTCTTGACGATCCCTGCATCGTCGAAGTGATGCTGAATCCAGACGGGCGCCTGTGGGTCGACAGGCTGACAGAAGGCCTGTCTGCCACTGAGGAAATGCTGAGCCCGGCCGATGGCGAGCGGATCATCCGGCTCGTTGCCCATCACGTCGGCGCCGAAGTGCATCCCGGCGCGCCTCGCGTCTCGGCCGAACTGCCTGATAGTGGGGAGCGGTTCGAGGGTCTGCTGCCGCCGGTCGTTGCAGCTCCTACCTTCGCCATCCGCAAGCCGGCCGTCGCCGTGTTCACGCTCAACGATTACGTTGCCGCTGGCATCATGACAGAAGCCCAGGCCGACGTGCTGCGGCTCGCCATCGAACGGCGAAAAAACCTGCTGGTCGCTGGCGGCACGTCGACCGGCAAAACGACGCTGATCAACGCGCTGCTGGCAGAGGTGGCAAAAACCTCCGACCGTATTGTGCTGATCGAGGATACGCGCGAGCTGCAATGTGCTGCACCCAATCTTGTGGCGCTGCGGACCAAGGAGGGCGTCGCCTCCCTCTCCGACCTGGTGAAGTCATCGCTGCGGCTCCGCCCCGACCGCATCCCGATCGGTGAAGTACGCGGCGCGGAAGCCCTCGATCTCCTGAAGGCCTGGGGCACCGGCCATCCCGGCGGCATTGGGACTATCCACGCCAGCACTGGCCTTGGGGCCCTGCGTCGACTTGAGCAGCTCGTACAGGAAGCTGTGGTCACCGTCCCGCGCGCACTCATTGCCGAAACGATTGATCTTGTCGTTGTGCTTGCCGGCCGCGGTTCGGCCCGCCGCCTCGTCGAGATCGCGCTCGTCGACGGGCTCGATGCAGCCACCGGCGATTACCGCATGCTCGAAGCCAAAATCGGGCCCGAGCCAACCATAAATCCCGAGCCATCCATGGAGCTTCAGAATGAACCCGATCCGCTTCACTTCATCATCTATCCCTAAGGTTGGTGCGGTCCTCCCGCATGTTGCCACGGCTATGGCGATTGGGGCCACGATGACTGTCCCTGCACGCGCCGCCGGTTCTTCCATGCCGTGGGAGCAACCGCTTCAACAAATCCTCGAATCGATCGAGGGACCGGTCGCCAAGATCGTGGCGGTGATCATCATCATCGTCACCGGCCTGTCGCTCGCATTTGGCGACACCTCGGGCGGCTTTCGGCGTCTGATCCAGATCGTGTTCGGACTGTCGATCGCCTTCGCGGCGAGTTCTTTCTTCCTGTCCTTCTTCTCGTTCGGCGGCGGAGCGCTGATCTGATGGAGGAGGAGGTTCGCGGCTTCTTCACACCGGTCCACCGGGCGCTCACTGAACCGATTCTTCTCGGCGGCGCACCGCGCGCGGTGGCTATCGCCAACGGAACGCTGGCCGGCGCGGTTGGGCTTGGGCTGCGGCTTTGGCTCGCCGGCATCGGGATTTGGGCAATCGGACATTTCGTGGCCGTCCTGGCGGCGAAGCGCGACGCCCAGTTCGTCGACGTGGTCCGCCGGCACGTTCGATATCCCGCGCATTTCGGCTGCTGAGAGGCTTTTCCCAATGATGAACCTCGCCGAATACCGCAAGCGCTCGAAAAACGTCGCCGATTATCTGCCCTGGGCTGCCTTGGTGGCGCCGGGAGTCGTCCTCAACAAGGACGGCTCGTTCCAGCGGACTGCCAGGTTTCGCGGCCCCGATCTCGACAGTGCAACGCCGACCGAACTGGTCGGCACGACAGCTCGGCTCAACAATGCGCTGCGCCGTCTCGGTTCCGGCTGGGCGATCTTCGTCGAAGCCGCCCGGCTTGCAGCGCAACATTATCCGGAAGCGCTTTTCCCCGACAGTGCGTCGGCGTTGGTGGATCTCGAGCGTCGTGAACAGTTCGAGGGCGAGGCTGACCAGGGATCGCCCCAAGGGGGCGGTGGCGAGTCGCATGGTGAGCTCTTCGAGAGCAGCTATTTTCTCACCTTCGTCTGGCTGCCGCCGGCCGAGGAAGCATCCCGCATGGAAAGCTGGCTCTACGAGGGCCGCGAAAAGAGCGGCGTCGATCCTTGGGAGCTTTTGAAGAGTTTTGTCGACCGCACCGACCGTGTGCTCAACCTGATCGAAGGTTTCGTTCCCGAAGTCGACTGGCTCGATGACACCGGCACGCTGACCTATCTGCACTCGACGATTTCGACCAGGCGCCATCGCGTCCGCGTTCCCGAAACGCCAATGCATCTCGATGCATTGCTGGTCGATGAACCGCTGGCCGGCGGGCTGGAGCCGCGGCTCGGCGAGGCCCACCTGCGCACGCTGACGATCATAGGCTTCCCGACCGCGACCTTTCCTGGGATTCTCGATGAACTCAACCGACTTGCCTTCCCATACCGCTGGTCGACCCGGGCAGTCATGCTCGACAAGACCGACGCAACCCGCCTGCTGACAAAGATCCGGCGGCAGTGGTTCGCCAAAAGAAAATCCGTCGCGGCCATCCTCAAGGAGGTGATGACCAATGAGGCGTCGGTCCTGGTTGACACGGATGCCGCCAACAAGGCAGCCGACGCGGATGCCGCCCTGCAGGAACTCGGCTCTGACCAGATCGGCCAGGCCTACGTCACCGCCACCGTGACGGTGTGGGATCTCGATGCAGGAATAGCTGACGAAAAGCTGCGGCTGGTCGAAAAAATCATCCAATCCCGCGACTTCACCTCCATGGTTGAGCGCGTCAACGCCGTCGAAGCATGGCTCGGCAGCATTCCAGGCCATGTCTATGCCAACGTCCGGCAGCCACCGCTGTCGACACTGAATCTCGCCCACATGATCCCGCTGTCGGCGGTCTGGGCAGGGCCGGCAACTGACGAGCATTTTCGGGCGGCGCCGCTCTTCTTCGCCAGGACGGAAGGCACGACGCCGTTTCGGTTCAGCCTGCATGTCGGCGACGTTGGCCATACGCTTGTCGTCGGCCCGACCGGCGCCGGCAAGTCGGTGCTGCTGGCGCTGATGGCGCTGCAGTTCCGGCGATATGAAGGCAACCAGATCTTCGCCTTTGATTTCGGCGGCTCGATCCGTGCGGCCGTGCTCGCCATGGGCGGCGATTGGCAGAATCTCGGCGGCAACCCGTCGAGCGGAGAGGGCCACGACGATCCGCTCGCGATGCTCACGCTGGCTGACCTGTCCGACTATATCGGAGACGTTTCGCTACAACCCCTGGCCGGTATTCATCACACGCCCGAACGGGCATGGGCAGCCGACTGGCTCGTCGACATTCTCCAGCGCGAAGGCGTGCCGGTCACGCCGGAGGTGAGGGAATATCTGTGGTCGGCGCTGACGTCGTTGGCCTCCGCGCCGATTCACGAGCGGACTCTGACCGGCCTGTCGGTGCTGCTGCAGTCGTCGGCATTGAAGCAGGCGCTGCGACCCTACTGTATCGGCGGTCCCTACGGCCGGTTGCTCGACGCAGAACACGAGCGTCTCGGCGAAGCCTCCGTTCAGGCCTTCGAGACCGAGGGTCTGATCGGCACGGGTGCGGCGCCGGCCGTGCTCGCCTACCTCTTCCATCGCATCGAGCAGCGGATGGATGGACGGCCAACGCTGCTGATCATCGACGAGGGGTGGCTTGCGCTCGACGATGGCGGCTTCGCCGAACAGCTGCGCGAATGGCTGAAAACCCTTCGCAAGAAGAACGCTTCCGTCATCTTCGCCACGCAATCGCTCTCCGACATCGATGGCAGCAAAATTGCCCCGGCAATTGTCGAGAGCTGTCCAACGCGGCTCTTCCTGCCGAACGAGCGCGCCATCGAGCCGCAGATCACCGATATCTATCGACGCTTTGGATTGAACGACCGCCAGATCGAGATCGTCGCCCGAGCGACGCCGAAGCGCGACTACTACTGCCAGTCGCGGCGCGGCAACCGGCTGTTCGAACTCGGCCTCGGTCCGATCGGGCTGGCGCTGTGCGCCGCATCGTCGAAGCCTGATCAGGCGGCGATTGATCGGATTATCGCGGAGGGCGGCCGCGAACATTTCCTCGAGGCCTGGCTTGCCGATCGGGGTCTCAACTGGGCCGCCGACCTAGTTCCCGATCTCACCAATGTCATCGACCAATCCGCAAAGGAGGTTCCGTCATGAATTCCGTCCGCAACCGTCTCCGTGTCCGGCATTTGATCGCGACCAGTGTTGTTGCTATCAACGTCGTGCTGTCGTGCGCGCCCGCATCCGCATTGATCGTCTTCGATCCCAGAAATTATGCGGAGAACGTGCTTTCCGCCGCCCGCGCGCTGGAGCAGATCCAGAATCAGGTCACCTCGCTTCAGAACGAGGCGCAGATGCTGATCAACCAGGCGAAGAACCTGACCTCGCTGCCGATCTCGCTGCTCGGCCAAATCGAAGGCAATTTTTCTGAGATGAAGGCTCTGCTCGGCGAGGCCGACAAGCTCGCCTACAGCGTCCAGGACATCGAGAGTCAGTTCAAGTCGACCTATGAGAATTTCGGTTCGGATATCTCCAGCCAGCAGCTCGTCGACGGTGCACGCGAACGCTGGAAGACCTCGGTTTCTTCATTCGAGCATTCGTTGAAGGCTGGAGCTGTCGCCGTCGGCAACATCGAAGGGACGCGGGAGCAGACGAGCACGGCGGTCGACGCCAGCCAGTCGGCAGTCGGCATCCTGCAGGCAACGCAAGCCGGCAACCAGCTTCTCGCCGTGCAGGCACGGCAGGTCGCCGACCTCACCGCGATGATGGCTGCGCAAGGACGGGCGGCAGCCCTTGAAAGCGCCAGGCAGGCAGCCGCCCAGGAACAGGCGCGAGAACAGTTCAGCCGCTTCATGGTTGGCAAAACCTATAGCCCCTCCTCGGTTCGCATGTTCCACGACTGAGGTTTTCTCCGATGAACGTGAAGACAACCGCCCGCTTGATCGGCGTGACGGCGCTCGCACTGGCGGTCGCCGTCACCATCATCTCGCGCCATGACGACAAATACACCGTTCCGCCAACCCTGCGCCCAGCAGATCCCGATGGCGGTCCGCTGGTCGGTGAGCTCATGCGTTGCCGCACGCTCGGCGAACAGGCCACCCGCGACATTGCCTGCAAAGCGGCTTGGGAAGAAAGCCGGCGCCGCTTCTTCATGCCCAGCAATCGCGACAAACCGGCGTGGCCGGCCGACGACCGCTTCGGCCGGATCGACCGCTCGCTCGGCGAGGACAAGACGCCGTGAAAGTAGAGATGAAGCGCTCCATCCCCTTTCGGAGACAAGTTTCTCCATCCCTCTTCCCGAACCGGACATGCAAGTTTCCAAGCATCCGGCTCTCCATGCACAGGCGCTCGCGCGCCCATGGGTGGTCCTCAGATATGTCTGAGGCATTGGAATGCGTTCCAGAAGGCATGCACGCTTTCGCGTTGGCGGTGCTCCTCTTCCGAATTCCATCCGTTCGGTTTCGCTATGCTCTGGTCCGGGTAACGCATGGTTCCTCCCTCGGAGAGGAACCGCAGGCGTTTGGACCCGTCGGTCCATTGCCTTCGCTTTCCCGGAGCGCTGTGGAAGTGAAGGCGTCGCAGCGTCGGCCACGTTGCCTTCGGATATTTCTTCCTCAGCCAGCGCCCCACGCGCTGCCATATCCAGAAGTCGAGGTGGCTGAACTCCCGGTAAGCCTTGGTGGCATATCGGTAGTAGTTCCTCCACCCCGTGAGGACAGGATTGAGATTGTCGATGAGCTGGCCGAGCGCACTTCCCGTGGGAATGCCCTTCACCATACCCTTGATCTTGTGGCGCAGGTCGTTCAGCTTGCCCTTCGGTATGAAGAGGTTGCCAACCAGACGTCCCGTACGGAGCGCCTTGGTCTGCACCACCCGGTAGCCGAGGAAGTCGAAGCCTTCCCCGACGTCGGTAATCCGGGTCTTTTCCATCGACAACTCCATGCGGAGCTCCGTTTTCAGGAACTCAGCCAGCGCGAACTTTTCCGCTTCCGCCTGCTCCCTCGTGCCGTCAACGAGGACGACGAAGTCGTCCGCGTATCGCACCATGTAGAACACCGGCCTGCCTTTCTTGTGGTCTTTGACCCTTCGAGCAGCGGCATTTATACTTGGCTCACGGGGGCGCATGGACCACCGCCCGTAACGCTCATCGACGGCCGTCAAATAGATATTCGACAGCATCGGCGAGATGATCCCGCCTTGCGGCGAGCCGGTTACAGGGTGACGAATGGTCCCCTCGATCATCACGCCCGCCTTCAGGAACGCGAGGATCAGCTTCAGCACCTTGCGGTCGCCGATGCGTCGTCGCACTCCCTCCATCATGACGTGGTGATCGATGGCGTCGAAACAGCCCTTGATGTCACCCTCTATGGCGTAGCGATAGACCGAAGGTCCACGCTTCGTCGGTTGAAGGAATCTCTGGATTCGCTCCAGGGCATCATGGGTGCTCCGTCCTTTCCGGAACCCGTAGGAGGTCGGATAGAAGTCCGCCTCGAAGATGGGTTCCAGGATCAGCTTCAAAGCCATCTGCACCAGACGGTCGATCAACGTGGGAATGCCGAGTGGCCGGAACTGTCCCGGTTTGCCGAGCTTCGGGATGAGCCGTTGCCTGACAGGTTCCGGGCAATAATTTCCGTTGCGGAGCGCCTCTCGGATTTCTTCGAGGAACGCCGCTGCGCCACCGGGACGTTGTTCGACTGTGCGCCGCGTCATCCCGTCAGTGCCCGGTGTCTGGCTGCCGCTGTTGCGGGCGAGCCTTCGCCAAGCCTCGTTCAGGATTCTGCGGTCGCATACGAGATTGAACAGATCAACAAAGACCTTGTCGGGGTCCTCGTTGCTCCACCGATAGAGCTTGCGCTGCATGTCGAGGACAAACGAGGTATTCACCACGTCGGACATACGTCCACCTCCTGCCTGCTTGCTGTATCCACTGCCTCCCTTCGCCATGTGGACGGCTTTCCCGTCCCCGGACTACTACGAAGGCTCCGCCCCCTGTCACCGCGATCGCTGGTCGCTTCAGCCATCCACCGTTCGAAAGCGTCGGAAGCGATGAGAGGGTTCTTAGGTTCCGCAACTGATCTCTCGCCTGCTTTAGGCGCCGACTGTACCCCGTGTGGAATCCGGCCTCGATACCACGCAAACCCATATCGAGGCTGGCCCGCAGCACGCTGCGTGCCCCCGGTCCCTGTGCCCATAGCAAGGACCAGCGCTCCACCGGCTCGCGGTTCGCACCACGTGCCGGCCCGCCCACTTCCGAGTTGGCGGGTTCCAGTGTCTGACGAGGCGTCCGCCATCGGTTCGGTTTCCCTCGCCATGGCAAGCTCGCTGGCCGGACCGGCTACGGGATCGGAAGTCCCCGTCCGTCCGGCTTCGATGGGTTCTGCTGATTTATGGCTCCCCGGAAGCACCCGGTTTGCCTCACCCATCCGCTCATCGCCGCATGTTGCGTCACACGACGTGCAGGGTCTCTCACCCCGCGAGATCAGAAACGACAATGAAATCAAAGCACTCCTTTCTTTGATTAGGACCTAACGCACATGAACGACACCGGCGTCATTGACCGGTTTCTCGAAACCTTCACCCGCTACATCGATTCCGGCTTCGGCCTGCTCGGAAACGAGGTCGCCTTTCTCACTTCGACTCTGATCGTCATCGACATCACGCTCGCCGGCCTGTTCTGGGCCTGGGGCGCTGATGAGGACGTGCTGCATCGGTTGGTGAAGAAAACGCTTTATATCGGCTTCTTCGCCTTCATCATCGGCAACTTCAATCGGCTCGCCGGCATCGTCTTCGAGAGCTTTTCGGGGCTCGGCCTGAAGGCGGGAGGGTCGACACTTTCCGGTTCTGCGCTGCTGCAGCCAGGCCGAGTCGCGCAGGTCGGCATCGACGCCGGCAATCCGATCCTCGAAGCCGCCAGCCAATTGATGGGCTACGTCTCCTTCTTCGAGAACTTTGTCCAGATCGTCGTTCTGATGGTGGCCTGGGCGATCGTGCTCATCGCTTTCTTCATTCTGGCCGTGCAGATCTTCGTCACGCTGATCGAGTTCAAGCTGACGACACTTGCCGGCTTCGTGTTGATCCCGTTTGCGCTGTTCAACAGGACGGCTTTCCTCGCCGAAAAGGTACTCGGCAATATCGTGGCCTCGGGCGTCAAGATCCTCGTGCTCGCCGTCATCGTCGGGATCGGCTCGGGCCTGTTTGGCGAGTTCACGCAAGGCTTCGCAGAACAACCCACGATTACCGATGCATTGTCGCTTGTGCTCGGCGCGCTTTCCCTGATGGGGTTGTCGATCTTCGGCCCTGGCATTGCGACGGGGCTTGTCTCCGGCGCTCCGCAACTCGGTGCAGGTGCAGCCGTCGGCACCAGCCTCGCCGCCGCCGGTCTTGGCGCGGCGGGTTACATGGGCACGCGTGCGGGACTGAGTGCTGCTGCAAGTGCCGTCGGCACCGGAGGCCGCATGTCGGCTGCCGCGGCGCGAGGCGGCGCTCATGTGGCGGGAAGTACATCGACGGCCTATGGGCTCGCCACTGCTGCATCAGGACAGAGCGGCGCCGCTGCAGTTGCGGCCGGTCTCGGCGGTATCGCCCGGGCCGGGGTAGGGGCCGCGGTTCAACCGGTCAGGCAAGCCATGTCGCGTGCCGCGTCGGGGCTGAGCAGCAGCAATCAAGCGGGTCGCTCAGCCGGGTGGACTGCGACTGGCGGCCAATCCGTGGTTGGCAGTACCGACGCCGCCGCAAACAGTTCCTCCTTTGCCGGATCGCCCACCGCATCCCCTTCGAACTCCACAGCCGGCTCTCCGCCGGAATGGGCCACTCGCATGAAGCGCAGCCAGGCCATCAGCCATGGCGCCAGCACGGCCGCTCATTCCATCCGCTCCGGCGATCATGGCGGCGGCTCGATGAATGTTTCTCTCCATCAGGATGACCACCGATGAATCCTTTCAAACGACCTTCCGTTCGTTATGGCACGAGGCCCCAGCCCGAGACGCCCTACCAGCGTGCCGCGCAGGCTTGGGATGAGCGCATAGGCTCGGCCCGGGTGCAGGCGAAAAACTGGCGATTGATGGCCTTCGGTTCGCTCGTGCTCGCCGGTGGCTTCGCCGCGGCATTGGTCTGGCAGTCGGCGCGCGGCTCCGTCGTTCCCTGGGTCGTCCAGGTCGACAAGTTCGGCGAGGCGCAGGTGGTCGCCTCGGCCACGGCCGACTTCAAGCCAACCGATCCGCAGATCGCATGGCATCTCGCCCGCTTCATCGAGCAGGTGCGAAGCATCGCGGACGATCCGGTCATCGTCCGCCAGAACTGGTTGCGCGCCTACGACTACACGACGGATCGCGGCGCCGTCTCTCTCAACGACTACGCCCGGTTGAACGATCCTTTTGCCAAGGTTGGCAAGATCCAGGTCGCGATCGACGTCTCCAGCGTCATCCGTGCCTCGCCGGATTCGTTTCGTGTCGCCTGGACCGAGCGCCGCTACGAGAACGGCAGCCTGGCCAGTACCGAGCGTTGGACCGCCATCCTCACCATCGTCATTCAACAACCCCGCGATGCCGAGCGGCTGAAGGCCAATCCGCTCGGTGTCTACGTCAACGCCATAAACTGGTCGAAGGAGCTCTCATGATGCGTGCGGCACAAACACGGAATCCGGCGCCACAGAACGCGCGCAGCATGTCGATCACGTGCTTGCTTGCCGTAGGGCTGCTGTCGGCGACAGCGCTCGTCGGTTGCGCCTCGAAAAGATACATTCCGCCGGAGGTCGGTTATGATGATGCCGCACCCGCTCTGCGGAAAGCCGACCCGCCCGGTCCGGTGAAGGTGGTGGAGCTTCCAAAACCACTCCCGCTACCCGGCCAATTGAAGCCGGTCGAAAGTGGTAGGGCAAAGACCGAGCCGGCCGATCCCAAGCAGCGCATCAGCCAGGCGAACGAGGCCGCGCGAATGCAGCCCGTTCGCGACGGCTTTATCAACGCGATCCAGCTCTACCCCTGGAGCGAGGGGGCGCTCTATCAAATCTATGCCGCGCCCGGACAGGTCACCGATATCGCCCTGCAGCCCGGCGAGCAGCTTGTCGGCTCCGGCCCCGTCGCCGCTGGCGACACGGTGCGCTGGATTATCGGCGATACGCAGAGCGGAACAGGGGACCGGCTTCAGGTCCATATTCTCGTCAAGCCGACGCGTCCCGATCTCCAGACCAATCTTGTCATCAACAGCGACCGGCGCACCTATCATATCGAGCTGCGCTCGACCGAGAAGACGTACATGGCCTCGGTTTCATGGCAATATCCGCAGGATCAGATCATTGCGCTTCGGCGCCAGAACGCGGAGGCTTCCGCCGCTCAGCCTGTTGCGTCCGGCGTCGACATCCAAGAACTCAACTTCCGCTATCGCATCGAAGGTGACCCAGCACCCTGGAGGCCACTGCGCGCTTTCGACGATGGCGCAAAAGTCTACATCGAGTTCCCCTCGGGCATCGGTCAGGGTGAAATGCCGCCGCTCTTCGTTGTGGGTCCGTCCGGTGGCTCCGAACTGGTCAACTACCGTGCCCGCCAGAACTACTACGTGGTCGACCGGCTGTTTGCCGCAGCCGAACTAAGGCTGGGCGACAAGACCAGCGAAAAGCGCGTCCGGATCGTGCGCACCGACGGAAGAAAGCCGCAGCGCAGCGTGGGGCTGTTTCGATGAGCGACACCGCCACTTCACCGAACTCGGATATCGCCGCGGAACTGCGGCTGCGGCCCGAACCCGCCAGGGTGACGCGACTGTCGCGCAAGCTGCTCGTTGGCCTTGGCGGCGTCGCAAGCGTTGCGATCCTTGGCACGCTAATTTGGGCGCTGGACACCAGACGGCGCGGCAACGAGCAATCATCCGAACTGTTCACCACCGAAAATCGCACCACTGCCGACGGACTGCAGGTGCTGCCGAAGGACTATTCAGGTGTCCCGAAACTTGGGCCTGCTTTGCCTGGCGATCTCGGACGACCGATCCTGCGCGCGCAAGAGCGCGGACAACAGATCCAGGTGCCAGACATCCGCACACCGCCTGCCGATCCTGACGAACAACGCCGCCTGGCCGAGATCGAGGCCGCCCGCGTGGCGAAGCTATTCACCGACAGCAACGCGCGGGCCAATCCAGCGCGACAGAGTTCTGGCGCAAATGACGGCGGCGGCGCCTTGTCCGGGTCCGCGCCCTCGCCCAAACAGCCCGCGCTTGAGCCGAACTCAGCGCAAAATGGGCAGGACCGCAAAACTGCCTTCGTCAATGCAGCGCCCGACCGCCGCACCGTCAGTCCCGATCGTCTCGCCGAAAAAGCCTCGCCCTACGTCGTCCAGGCCGGAACGATCATCCCGGCCGCTCTCCTCACCGGTATTCGATCCGATCTTCCCGGCCAGATCACCGCCCAGGTCACGGAGAATGTCTTCGACAGCCCGACAGGATCGTACCTGCTCATCCCGCAGGGCGCTAAACTGATCGGCCAGTACGACAGCCAGGTCGCCTTCGGTCAGTCGCGCGTCCTGCTGGTGTGGAATCGTCTGATCATGCCCAATGGCACCTCCATCGTGCTGGAGCGCCAGCAGGGCGCGGACACTGAAGGGTTCTCCGGGCTCGAGGACGAGGTCGACCATCACTGGGGCCAGCTGTTCCGGGCTGCAGCACTTTCGACCCTGCTCGGGATAGGGACGTCTCTTGGTTCCAGCAACGACGAAAGCGACATCGCCAAGGCCATTCGCGAAAGCGCACAGGATTCCGCTTCCAATATTGGCCAGCAGGTCGTGCGCAACCAGCTTACCGTCCAGCCGACGCTGACCATCCGGCCGGGTTTTCCAGTTCGTGTCATCGTCAATCGCGATCTCGTTCTGGAGCCCTACGGTCAAGCGAAGGATCCGTCATGACCAAGCTGAAACTCTCCGCCATTCCCGACGATCGGCCGGTCAAGATCACGGTCGAATTGCCAGCCACCGTTCATCGCGATCTGGTCGCCTACGCCGAGGTCCTCGGCCGCGACACCGGCCAGGCTGCAGATCCGGCTAAATTGATCGCGCCCATGGTGTCGCGGTTTATGGCCACGGATCGGGCCTTCGCCCGGGTCCGGCGCAGCCTGAAAGAGAGCTAGTTTCGGGCGGACGCCGCTGGCGTATCAGGGCGGGCAATGCCTGCGCAGAAAGTCGATGAAATCAGTCACGTCGGGATCTTTGCCCAAGGATCCAACGACGGCATTGAGGAACGCGCAGTTGCAAAGGGGTGGATCCGTTCGCACCGATTGCTCCCCAACCTTTGCCGGATCGGCTGTTTCAATTCCCTGGAGCGTGTCGTCCAGGTCTTTCAAGATGCGCCGTATTTTGGCCAGGAAAGTTTTGCCTGAGGCCGTTGCTTTGACCCCACCGGGCTGACGTTCGAACAGAGTTACGCCCAGCCTTAGTTCGAGATCTTTTATGCGCCTGCTGAGCGCGGAATGATGAATCCGCAGCCGTCGGGATGCGCCGAGGAAGCTGCCCTCCTCGGCGACGATGGTGGCAAAATGAAGCGTGAGAAGCTGGATGGCGCGGTGCATGGCACCTCTTCCGTGCGCGGACCGTGACTTGCGTTTACGAAGCGGATCTATTGCTACCTGGGCTGCGTGTCTCACGAAGCCTTTGCAGCGTGCGTTCATCAAAACAGGCTGTCACCGCGACAGTCTCTTCCCCGGCGATCATTTTCGGCAGTCCCAGCGGCGTCACCTTGAAATGCAACTGAACCAGGCGCAGCAGCCACAGCGGGTTCATTTCGATAATGATTGTGTCCACCCCGCTACCCAAGCCCCACTCGACGATGCCGGACAGCAGCGCATTGGCAACCGGGCTCAGCATCCGTCCGCGTTCGCGATATTGCGGCTCGACGCAGTAACGCGACCATTCCCAGATGTTTTCGCCCACTGGACGCGTGCCTTCGCACAGCTCCTGCAAAATGTCCGACAGAAGGTGAGGTCGCGTCGATGGCAGCAGGCGCTGATAGCCGACCACCCGGTCCTGCTCGGTGAAGAGCATGTGGACGGCACGCCTGTCGTCAAAGCGGTCGACCTCACGACCGTCTTCACGCCACAGGTCCGTCCAGCCCTTTTCCTCGACAAACACCTTGTGGCGAAGGCGGAACGCCTGATCCAGTTCCGCCTGATATTCGTCGGCATTGCGCGACGTGACGACATGAAGCATCTCGGTTGTCCTCCAGTTTCGAGGTCAACCAATGGTTCATCGCGGACCGATGCGGCATCACGCGATTGCGTGAGGCTAGTTGATCAGCCCCAGGCGGAAAGCTGTCGTGACGGCCTGCACGTTGTTTGTCACGCCGAGCCTCTGGCGCATCAATCGCAGATGCGTATCTGCCGTGTTGCGGCTGACGTTGAGGCGATCAGCGACCTGCTCCACGGTGAGGCCTTCGGCAACCCAGCGCAGGACATCCTGTTGTCGAGGTGACAGACGCACTGGTGTCGAGGCCTGTTTGCCATCCGCAAGAAGGGCCGCGCATCCGAAGGCGCAGGCGGCGACAAACTGAAAGGCGAGACGGTCGTGAGGACCCGGCTCGAGCTTCTCCCCTGCAATGGAAAATCCCACCGGTTGCCCGTTCAGTGTCGCGAACGGAATCGTGAAGCCGTCACGCAGATTAAACTCTGATGCCTCCGCCATGATCTGTCGGCCGAAGGAACACACCCGGGAAACTTGATCAATCTCGCTCCACCGGAAGGGTGTGCCCCCACGCTTTACAAGCTGAATGGTAGGATCGCGATGAAGATAGCCTTTGGAGAAATAGCGCTCCGACCATTGCTGCGGCCAGGCGTCAAGCAGCACATGGGAAATCTGCTCACGCCTCAGCGCACGCGGCGGTGGGATCGGTCCTGCCAGCACGTTTCTGGCGCCAAAGCGCTCGGCATAGGAAATCAGGTGCTGACAGATTTCCTGCTGGCTTGAACTGTTGCGGATCTGATTGAGAAACTCGAACGTGTCATCGAGGTGCCGACGCCAAAGCGCAGGTGCTTCCATAACGCGTTGCTTCCATGATGGTGATGGTAGTGGGTGGTTTGGGGCTCGGGTGGGATTGCAGGCATCAAGCTGCCGCATTGCTGGCCGACCGGTGCTGGTCGACAACTCTCCTCGATTCTTGTTGCATCAGTTGAGCGAGTTGCTCGGGTTAAGGTCGACAGCGGCCTTGATGCCAACGGCGGAGCTGGGACCGACCGGCGGAGCGGTCCGTTTCCTCGCGCGCCTGCCGGATGCCTTGGGAAATGGCGTGTGATTGCCTCTCCTATGCTCACTTCGAGTATATCAGGAATGTTGCTTCCAGCCTCGTCGGAGTCAACCCCCGACAACAGGCAGTATGGCCCTGCGACAGTCAGGTGGCGCAAGCGGGAGAAACTGAGGAGCCCGCAGCCAATGTGGAATCAGCCCCCATATCTGAGTCCAGCCATCTTGCCCTTCCGAGCATTCTGTAACCCGCCTACGGGTCACACCGCTCCGCGTAACGGATTGACGAATTCGAGTCCTGCAAAGTCCTTTTCGTTATCCGTCACCACCACGCACTCGTTCGCGCCGGCGACAGCGGCTATGATCATGTCGAGCCCGCTGCGTGGCTGGCCGGCCGCTCTCCCTTCGGCCATCAGTCGGGCCCAGATCAGCGCCGCCTTGTCGTCGAACGAGAGGATACGGTTCGCAAAAAGCGCTTGCGGCCCGTCAGACCCCGAGAACCACTTGTCGAGCGCGTCGCGCTTTTTGCCTTGCGGCTTCTCCAAAACACCGCGGCGGATCTCCGCAAGCGTCAGCGACGCGATGAACAGATCATCGTCCCGCTGAGACGACATCCATGCCATGAGCGATTCCGATGGCTGCGGTTTGACTACATTACTGATGATGTTGGTATCAAGCAGGTAGCGCGTCACAGATCGACCTTGCGCCCTTCTTCGCGGGGCCGCGAAAAATCGAGATCGGCGCCCACCAGCGGCGACCGCAGCAAAACGGCGAGGATTCGGCCAGGTTTGGGGGGCTCGCCGGCGATCGACTTGCTCACCGTCGCGCGAAGTTCTGAAGCTTCGGGGGTATCCTCCGACAGGCGCCGGGCAAGCGATCGGATAAGATCGCGATCGGCGTCCCGACCAAGCACTTCGAAACGCGTTAAGCCGCGCAGGGCAAGTCGGGAGCGGTACTGTTGGATCGCACGTTTCTGTGAACTTCCCATAGTGAACCTCTGATATTTCCAGTAATATAGCCAGAAACGGGGATTTCAGCAAGGAGTGGCGCGGCTACTGCGGGCGCAACGCGGCGGACGGCAGCGACGAGACGGACGTGCTCGTCAGGTTGGTCTGCGTAGGGCCGAAGCAAAAAATCGCACCACGATCTGTGCGGATGGCGTGGTTCTGTCGTTCGTGAGCTACCCTGGCATCTATTCCCGAGCGGTGGGTGAACAACTCCGCTCTGTCAAACAGCAGGGCGCTTTCACCGCATCTGACATGCCCCGAATAGACTTGCAGAGGCAGGCATGCTGGGTTTTTGAAAGTTGCCGTTCGCGCTGACGAGCCAACAGGCCCCTAGCGATATCCAGCGGCCTGAAGTTCGAAGAGCTCGGCGTAGCGACCGCACTCGGCCAAAAGCTCCTCATGTGTACCCTGCGCCTCAACCTTCCCGTCGGCCAGCACTAGGATCCGGTCGGCCATCCGCACGCTGGAAAAGCGATGGGAAATCAGCACCGATGTTTTGCCCTTGCTCAGTTCCTTGAAACGGCGGAACACCTCGGATTCCGAACGGGCGTCGAGTGCGGCCGTCGGTTCATCCAGGATCAATAGCTCGGCACCTCGCATATAGGCACGAGCGATTGCGATCTTCTGCCATTCGCCGCCTGACAGCTCCACACCATTGTTAAATTGCTTGCCGATCATCTGGTCATATCCGCCCGGCAGCCTGCCGATGACCTGGCCGGCTTGGCTGCGTTCGGCGGCACGTTCTACGCGATCTCTGTCCTCGCGGGCCTTGATGCGGCCAACCGCGATGTTGTCGTTAGCAGTCATGTTGTAGCGAACGAAATCCTGGAAGATCACGCCGATCGAATTGCGCAGTTCATCCAGATCATATTCTCGCAAATCCTTGCCATCGAGTAGAATCCGGCCCTCATTGGGATCGTAGAGGCGCGCCAGCAGCTTAACCAGCGTGGTCTTGCCGGCGCCATTCTCCCCAACAAGCGCCAACACCTCTCCGGCCCGTAGCGTGAAGCTGAGACCGCGCACCGCCCATCGCTCCGCTCCCGGATATTGGAATCCCACGTCTTCGAAGACGAAGCCTTCTCGGATTGGACAAGGGACCGGCAGCGGGTCCTTGGGCGTCAGGATTTCAGGCTCTAAGTCAAAGAACGAGAACAGGTCCTTGAGGAACTCCGCCTGACCGGCGGTTCTGGCGAAACCCAACAGCAGCGATTCCACCGCATCGCTCAGTTGCAGGAACGAACCGGCGAGGAACGTAAGGTCGCCAACGGTGAAGTTTCCCTGTAGCGTACCCCATATGATGTATGCGTAAGCGCCGTAATAAGCCATCGTGCCGATGGCGGTGAATAAACCGCTCCACATCGTGCGCCGTACTGCTAGCTTGCGGTTTGCGGTATAGAATTGATCTGCAAGCTGCACATAACGATCGATGAGAAAGCGGCTCAAGCCGAAAATCTTAACCTCTTTGGCCGCCTCCACGCTGGTTGCCGTCAGGCGTACATAGCTATGCTCGCGCTGCGCGGGCGTGCGGCTGAAATGGAGCGAATAGCTCCTCGCATTGAAATAGAATTCGCCGAGAAATGCCGGCACCACGGCGATCAACATCAGAACGACCAGCCAGGGAGCAATGATCAAAAGGCCCGCTGCGAAGCTGATTGCCTTTATCATGCCTGCCGCCTGATAAAAAAGGGAGAGCAGCGTCATGGAATGGCTTGTCTGGATGCGCGCACGTTCGAGCTGGTTCTGAAATTCGGCGTCCTCGAAATTCTTTAGATCCAGCGTCGCGGCATGTTCCATAAGACGGACGCTTGAGGCGATTGTAACGCGCTCGGCAAGTACATTTTCAACCAGAGAGCTGACGCGGCTATACAAATCGGTGAACACGGCCAGCCCGAACCCGGCCGCGATCAACAGTAAAAGCTGATGCAACTGCTCGTCATGAAAGGACAGGGCGGGCGCCCCCAATTGGATTTGGTGGCTGACCTCGTCGATGATGAGCTTGCCGACATAGAGTTTGCTGACGGGAAGCAACGCATCGACAAGCTTCAACAGCAATGTGGACATTGTTAGATACGGGCTTGTGCGCCACACCATGGCGATAAACAGGGCCATGGCGTGAAGCGTGCCAAGCCGCTTCTTCGTCGAACGCACGACTGGTGGCGAGGACGTATTGTGACAAGGAGCCTTTGGTGGAGGAGCTTTTGGATTTTTGCCATTGGGGCTCTTCATACTAAAAACCTCGCGTCCTCTGATGCGAAGGATCAACGGACTGCTCCTTGCCTTTGTGTCGGTCATGCTCGTTTCGGTCGGCGGAGCTCGCTCTATTTCCGACTCCACTGCGGGTTTGGCACGCTGAGATGGGGATGATTTCTCCTGAGCCGAGTTGCAGGCTGATTGCCAATCTGCCGCGCAAACGGCGTGCCAGGTGAAGCCCTTCAACGGAATGCGTACGATTGTCGAAGCGCAGTCCGATGGCCGACATTGTCGGACATGCGTTACCCTGTTGCGTTCGTCGACATCCCGCTCGCGTTGGGCAACCGATACCAGCTGACCGAAGGGGACACGACCCGACGCCGCCTATCTATTCCTGGGTTCGATGTAGCTGGTTCCGCGGCCTGCCGCTTGTATGCCCAAGGCTTGGCGTCGATCTCCTGAGCGCCTTAGTACCGAGGCCCGAGCCTGACACGATGCAGGGCTTCCAGCACGATCTCGGATTTGGCGAGCGCCAATTTCGATCAGAATTAGGTACTCGGCATTTCGGTCGTCCTCGATGAAACGTTCGAGTTCCTCAACTCTCCAAAATACCGCGGCAGATCTCCGTAGCGACGCGATTACAGATCCTCATCGCGCTGTGACGACATCCATGCCCGAGCGATTCCGACGGCGGGGGGGGGGTTCAATTTTGCTGCCGACGTTTGTGTGAAGTAGGTAACGCGACACGAGTCGATCTTGCGTCCCTATCTCGGGATCCACGAAGGCCAGGCGCGTCAACTACGCCACCGGTCATGGGCAGCTCGGCCCGACCCACACGGCTGCGACGCGGATCATCGCGAATCTCGTCACTCGGCGGACTCTACCCATCGAGGTTGCGTCCTATCGAGTCGAGGGATTCTGTGGCTCGCAACGAGTATGAAAGCGGCGATTCGTGTCACGGTCGCACCTACACGAAACCAAATCCCCCGATATGCCGATCAGTTTTCGGCGTAGCGGAAATCGTAGGAGCTCAAAGGCCGCCGATCTCGGGCATATTCATCGCTCGCTCTGGCGCAGTGCTACGGGACCCACCGAGACAAGTTTGCGGCTCCGCCCATCAGCGCCTCGAGCGGACCTCTGCCGAACGCGCGCCTCCATAACATTGCGAACGCACTGATTGCGAGCAAGAATCCCAGCAGGTAGAGTGAGGATGATCCTGGCTGGAGCACCCAGATTCCCCCGATGTGCAGGACATAAGCCGTCAACGACATGGAACCGACAGTCGCGATTGGAGCGGTCAGCACGCGAAGACGCGTGTCGGAAACGGCCAGGCTCATCGCCAGAACTAGGAGGGCGACGCCGGTGTTCCCCAGGATCGAGAAGGTGGTCTCACTGTGAGGTGAGGCCACCCACAACCAAACGGCCTCGTCCCCGAACGCCATCCACGAGTTGAATCCTCCCGCATCCGACCACCAGAGATCGCCCACCTTCCCGCCCTGCGCGGTGATCGTCTGTGCGACCCCCGGCACATAGTGCAAGGCGAGCGCGGACCCTCCATATCCAAAGACGGCGAGCGCTATTCCAGCGGTCGCCAACCACTGGCGGGTGATCATTTCCGTCAGATTCAGGCGTGCGACCGCCATGCCTGCGATCATGAATGGTATCCATGTCACGGCAGGGTACGCCCCGCTAATCAACAGGGTAACAAGCGGGTGGGCCATCCCCTTGTCCATCACTCCGTTGATCAGGAATCTTAGCTGAGGAAACACAAGTGCCGTCGAAAGCGCTATGGCAGCGAGCGCGAAAGAATCGAGCCGGTAGAGTGGAAGAACCAGAAGAAAGCATAGTCCGTAATAGGAGAGGACCACACGCACCGGCGTTCCGGTCTCCTGCAGCAGCATACCTAAGCTTAGCAGGATGAGCGCGCGTATCACCACTTTGATCTGAGCTTGGCGACCTGCTTGTGCTGTCTTTGGGACCCTTCCAGTGATGAGGACAAGGGAGAACCCCGCCAAGAAGGCGAAGAGCGCGGAAGAGCGACCATGAGCGAGTTCTAGAATAAAGCCGGTGACCCCCCTTCGCGTAGAGAGGGTCCGACATGTGCGGCGTACATGCCGAACACAGCCAATCCGCGCGCCAGGTCGACGCCGACAAGTCGGTTTGCCGGCAAGTGACGACCCGAATTGGCACCTCCTGCCACACGGGCGTTAGCCTCCAAGGTCGAATTGTGTCGAAAAAAGCTCATGGCGTCCTCGAGTGCGTTGGCGAGGCGTCGCCCCGGGGATAAATCCGAGCGCGCCGCAAGCTCGTGGCCGCAAGACGCACCCAGGCGGGAACAGGTCACCGCAGCGTGGGGCGGTCGCGCGATCAGCTGACACGACTGCGGGTTTGGCGAGCTGGGTTCGTTGATTTCGCCTGATCCGAGGCGGAGCCCGGTTGTCGCTAGGCCTGCATATTGCCGTGCCAAAGCTGTCGAGATCCTGACCGATAGCCGGGAATGTCGGATATGCGACGAACAACTGACATCACGAAGCGAGGCGGCACGCCTTTTTCGGCGACGGGACGACGACCCATTCAAGAAGCTGGCGAGCGAACGCCGGACAGCTGTGGACTTCGCTCGACAAAGATTGGGGTACAGCGTGGCGCCGTGAGCTGACGGGCTTAGAATCGTGCGACGGATACTCTCTCAAAGAAGGGCCGAAAACGCCTTCAGTGGCTTTCCGTTGTGACTTACCGGCCATCGTGTTTGTGCCAGCAGTCGAATACGGCCGAAGAAAAGCGGTTACGTCTGGCTTCTGATGCCCGCAGCGCGGCAAATGGCAAGCTCTTTCGCCACAAACCCGGCTTGTCGCGGCGAGCGTGCAGGCAAGAGCGATATGGCTCTGCGACGGACTCCCTGGGTGGAAAAGGTGGTTCTTATAGGCTGCCGTGCGACTCGGTGCTTCGCAGGTTTGGAACTGGCGCGGGCCGGCCTTCGGACAGTCGTCCTTTTTGACAACGGCATTCTCAAGCTGGCAAGACTTGGGCTGGTCGATGGCGCTGACGAGGCCGAGCTGTGGATCGCGCAATGCAGGTTCAGCCTGGAATGGGATCTCGCGTACCAACCGCGTGCGATCTCGGTTGCGGTACGGCGAAGTTTCGGCGGCCATTCTATGCCGCGTCCGCGCCGAACAACTGATCGTCGATTACCGGTCGGTGCTCACGCCGACCGATGTGGAGATCATAGACCAAGGCGCGAAGACTGTTCGGCGACCGCACACCCATGGTCGGGCATGCAAACAACAAAGCGATTGAGATCTGGGCTGTCTATGCAGTCGTGCCAGGATGACTTGATGCTGTCGCTGAGCCGGAGCAACTCGGTTGTCCTCCAGTTTCGAGGTCAACCAATGGTTCATCGCGGACCGATGCGGCATCACGCGATTGCGTGAGGCTAGCTGATCAGCCCCAGGCGGAAAGCTGTCGTGACGGCCTGCACGTTGCTTGTCACGCCGAGCCTCTGGCGCATCAATCGCAGATGCGTATCTGCCGTGTTGCGGCTGACGTTCAGGCGATCAGCGACCTGCTCCACGGTGAGGCCTTCGGCAACCCAGCGTAGGACGTCCTGTTGTCGAGGTGACAGACGCACTGGTTTCGAGGCCTGCTTGCCATCCGCAAGAAGGGCCGCGCATCCGAAGGCGCAGGCGGCGACGAACTGAAAGGCGAGACGGTCGTGAGGACCCGGCTCGGACGAACTGACCACGATCGCCCGTGCCTTGTCCCAAGGCCGGGAGGCGGTTTCAGCAGAGCTGGCGTCCTCCACCCAAGCAGCCGCCGCGCGTTTGACGTCCCCGAAGGTGCATGATCCGCTGGTGGAAGGACGCCTGACCTTTGTCGACGAAGACATGACGCGCAGGAAAAGCGGCTTTTCCGAGCGCTCCAGGCTTCAGGACGAAACGCTCCGCCTACCGCCTTTCCCGACCACGACGATCGGCTCCTTTCCGCAAACGCCCGAGATTCGCAATGCGCGCGCGGCCCATGCAAGCGGAGACCTGAGCTATATCGACTATGAGGCGTTCCTTAGGAAGGAGATCGAGGCAACCATCCGTTGGCAGGACGAGATCGGGTTGGACGTGCTGGTGCATGGTGAGTTTGAACGAAACGACATGGTGCAATATTTCGGTGAGCAGCTCTCCGGATTCGCCTTCACGCAGCACGCCTGGGTGCAGAGCTACGGGTCACGTTATGTGCGACCGCCGATCATCTTTGGCGACGTGTCGAGGCCCAATCCGATGACGGTGCGCTGGTGGCGGTATGCTCAATCGCTAACAGACAAACCCGTTAAGGGCATGCTCACCGGCCCGGTGACGATTCTTAACTGGTCGTTCGTGCGGGATGATCTTGCGCGGTCCGTCGTCTGCCGTCAGATTGCGTTCGCCCTCCGTGCCGAGGTGGCAGATCTCGAAAGCGCCGGCGCCAAGGTGATTCAAATCGACGAAGCTGCACTGCGCGAGGGCTTGCCGCTGCGCAAATCCGAGTGGAAGCATTATCTCGAATGGGCCATCGAGTGCTTTCGGCTCGCTTCCACGGGCGTGTATGATGTGACCCAGATCCACACGCACATGTGCTACTCCGAATTCAACGACATAATAGACGCGATCGCGGCGATGGATGCGGATGTGATCTCCATCGAAACCTCGCGCTCGCGGATGGAGTTGCTCGACGCCTTCGAAAAGTCCAATTATCCGAACGAGATCGGACCGGGCATCTACGATATCCACTCACCGCGGGTGCCGGGCGTCGACGAGATGACGAAACTACTCTCGCAGGCGCGACAGCGCCTTTGCGATAGTCAGATTTGGGTTAATCCCGATTGCGGCTTGAAGACACGTCGGTGGGAGGAAGTCCGTCCGGCACTTATCAACATGGTCGAAGCCGCGCGTTTTCTGAGAGACGCACCGATGGCCGCCTAGCAAAAGTGTACGCCTCGCCGTTGCGACCGGATACACTGCACTGAAGCGGATGGAAGTTGGGTAACGGAAAGGGGGGCGAACGGGCACGCCATTTCGTTGGGAGTGTGTGACAGTCCGCTGACGGCCTTGATTTGACGGGTCCGATTCTTCTTCCGATTCGGCGGTCAATATACCCCACCACCTTGCAATGACGATGTCTTCGAGTCGGAGCGCATCTCTAACAGCGTGCGGTCGTGACGTGCTCCCCTGAATTGTCCTCGCTTTGAGGTTAGCCTGTTCCCCGGATGAGGAGACAGGCAATGAAACGATCGAGATTTTCTGACGAACAGATCATCGGGATTTTGAAGGAGCACCAGGCCGGGCTCTCGGCGACGGAGCTTTGCCGCAAATACGGCGTGAGCGACGCGACCTTCTACAAGTGGCGCTCAAAGTATGGCGGCATGGATGTGTCGGAGGCGAAGCGGCTGAAGGCTCTTGAGGAGGAGAACGGCAAGCTGAAGCGTCTGCTGGCCGATGCGATGCTCGACGTCTCGACCTTGCGCGAGATGCTCGGAAAAAACTTCTGACGCCTGGGTCGAGGAGGACCGCCGTGACCTGGGCGATCGAGAACAAGGGCTATTCGCAGCGCCGGGCTTGCGGGCTCGTCGGCATGGAGCCGCGGGTTTACCGCTACCGTTCGAGCCGGCCGGACGATGCAGGCCTGCGCAAGCGGCTGCGGGAATTGGCCGCTGAACGCCGGCGCTTTGGCTACCGTCGGCTGCACCTGCTCCTGAAGCGCGAAGGTGTGGCGGTGAACTGGAAGAAGCTCTATCGCCTCTATCGCGAGGAGCGGCTGACGGTGCGCAAGCGAGGTGGCCGCAAGCGGGCATTGGGCACCAGGGCGCCGATGGCAATCCCGCAGGGCGCCAACCAGCGCTGGAGCCTCGACTTCGTCTCCGACGCGCTGACCGATGGCCGCCGCTTCCGGATCCTGTGCGTCATCGACGACTTCAGCCGGGAGTGTCTGGCCACGGTCGTCGACAACTCGATCTCGGGTGAGCGTGTCGCCCGGGAACTCGACATCATCGCCGAGCATCGCGGCTACCCCTGCATGATCGTGTCGGACAATGGCACCGAGCTGACCTCGAATGCCATCCTGGCGTGGCAGGAGGATCGGCAGGTCGAATGGCACTACATCGCGCCGGGGAAGCCGATGCAGAATGGCTTCGTGGAAAGCTTCAACGGGAGGCTACGCGACGAGTGCCTCAACGAGCGGCTCTTCACCAGCTACCGGCATGCCCGCAACAGCATCGAAGAATGGAGGATCGACTACAATGTGAATCGCCCACACACGAGCCTCGATGGGCTCACCCCGCTTGAATATGCAACCCGATCCGTCAAGGATCACAACGTGAACAGCGCTAACTTATAGACGCGGACAAAACGGGGAGCACGTCAGTCGGATCTCATCTGAACATTGAGAGTGGTAAAGTGATGCCGTTTGAACCCGATGCGTGGATAGGGTTGATGGCCTCCATTGCTCTGAAAGGGCCGACTGATTGCCTCCACCAGATCATCCCATGCAAAAGTTCGGCGTGCGGTGTATTCTCCCCAAGCGCGCACGGGATCGTCATGCGTCGATCGCGGTAGTCACAAGTCAAGGGTTTAGTCGCCCCAAACCCTACCCTAAGCGCCTATCACCGCCGCAAAGCCGCCCGCTCGCTACAGCGCTATTGAGGGCGCGCTCGCGAGCAGCTTTTGCTCGGCCGAGTTACACCACGTGCCCCGATCGCCGTTTCAGATTTCCTGCTCTTCGAGCGCATAACCGGCCGAGCGTATGGTTCGGATGACGTTGTGGGGGGAGAGCGCCTTTCTCAGTCGGCTGACATGGACGTCAACTGTGCGCGGGCCAACATAGATGTTTGCCGGCCAAGCGGCGCTAACCAGTTCGTCACGGCTGCATACCTTGCCAGGGTTTTCCATCAGGTGGCGCAGCATGTTGAACTCGAGCGGGCCAAGACGGAGCTGCTGGCCACCGCAGTGTACCCGACGGCTTCTGGGCTCCATATTAAGCTGACCGCAGGTCAGCGCCCCGTCGTTCCCGCCGTTGGGGAGCAGGCGAGTCCGCAGTTTCCCGTCCAGATACGCGAGCAATTTAGCCGGCGCGAAGGGCCGCAGGAAACTTTCGTCAATGCCGGCCTTGAGCAGATCGAGCTGCTGGTGCTCAGCGCCGGAAGCGATCAGGGCGATAACAGGCAGTGCGTTGATTTGCAACTCGCCTTTCAGCCGGGCGCAGATCCCCGGGCCGGTAGCGGTAACCGGTTGGCAGTCCAGGACAACAGCCTGCGGCCCGCACTCAGTCGCGTGCCGTATCGCGTCCTCGACGCCACCGGCCAGCACCGTTTCGAAGCCGTCCACCTCCAGGACGTGACTGAAGAACAGGTAGAACTCGGCATCCTGCGAACAGATCAGGATTAACGGCTTCATCTGCGTCGTACGTTAATGGAGCATTGAACGCCGGTCGTCACGCAGCTCGCTCTCAATCGCCGCTTTGCTACGCCTGCCCTTGCCTCTGTCAGTGCCACCGGACATTTCCCTCACGGCCAGCGTCCGATTGGCAATTTGCTGTGCCCTGGAAACGCAGATCTACCCAAACAGACCACACGTGGGTCGTAGGCGACCACGATGGCGCCTCCAGATCAGCTGCTCGATCAGGTCGGCCAAGCAAACCCAGCCGGTACGATCCGAGCTGGTGAGATAGGGAGCCGACGTAAATCGCAGTGATCATTTCGGCGCAAACTCCTCCGGTAGTACCACTCGACGCCTCGTTATCCGCGCACTAGCTGATGCTGACCTGACAAGGCTCGGTTGCTACCTTCGTTCCAGTTCGCTCCGCGCCATCAAGTGCTTCTCGGCAGTTCCTTGTCTCAAGACCAGAAGATCAAAATTCGTGCCAACACCAAGGGAGCCGCAGAGAAGATTTGCGACTTTTATTTCAGCAGTTTAACGGGAATGCAGCAGAAGATCAGGCCGAACCCACAATGTCGCGGACCCGACAAAGCGCATTGCTATAACCTGCCTAGCTTGCTTAGGTCTTCGCGCCAATGACAACGTCGGCGGGGCCGAGTCTTCGACATGGCTGCCTACAACAACCCCGCCTGCTCGGCCTCTTTGCGCAGGTTCTGCCGTGGCCTTGGGCCGATCTGCTGGATCACCAATCCGGCCGCCAGTGAGCCAAGATCGCCGCAGGTCTGGAGGTCTCGGCCCTGTGTATAGCCATGCAGGAAACCGGCGGCGTAGAGGTCGCCGGCGCCTGTCGTGTCGACCAGTTCCTTGATGGCGGTTGCCTTTATGACCACGGTCTCGTCGCCGCGTACGATGACCGAGCCCTTTTCGGAGCGGGTCACCGCGGCGATCTTGCAATCCTTGCGGATCTGCGCCAGCGCCTCGTCGAATGACGAAGTCTGGTAAAGCGACTTGATCTCGTGGCTGTTGGCAAAAACAATGTCGACCGTGCCCGAGCGCATCAGGTCGAGGAATTCGTCGCGGTAGCGGTCGACGCAGAATGGATCCGACAAGGTCATCGAGACTTCGCGACCGGCCGCGTGCGCAAGTTTCGCCGTCTGCCGGATGGCTTCCTTGGCGCGCGGCGGGTCCCACAGATAACCCTCGAAATAGGTCACCTTGGCGCCCGACGCCTTGTCGGCCTCGACATCTTCCGGCCCGAGTTCGACGCAGGCGCCGAGATAGGTGTTCATCGAGCGCTCGCCATCGGGGGTGACGAAGATCATCGAGCGCGCCGTCGGCGGCTGGCCCTCGAGCGGCCTGGTGTCGAAGGCGACGCCCTGCGCGTGGATATCGTGCGCATAGATTTCGCCCAGCGCATCGTTGGAGACCTTGCCGAAGAAGGCGGCGCGTCCGCCGAAGGAGGCGACACCGGCCGCCGTGTTGCCGGCGCTGCCGCCGGAGGCCTCGATCGCCGGGCCCATGCGGCTGTAGAGCAATTCGGCGCGGTGGGTGTCGATGAGATTCATCGCGCCCTTGATGATGCTGTTGGTCTCGAGGAAGTCCTCCTCGCACTGGGCGATGATGTCGACAATCGCATTGCCGATGCAAAGCACGTCATAATCCGGCATCAATGTCTCCGCCAAAAACCCGAGCCGGCTTCTTGCCATGCCCGGACGCTTACGCTCTGTGCGATGGTTTGCCGCTTGCAGACCGACCCGCCATTGGCCTCAAGCCGCCCAGACCTGCCTCCCACCTCAAGTGATCGGCTCTGTCCGTGCTCTCCCAGGTGAACTCAGGCTCCTCACGGCCAAAGTGCCCATAGGTCGCGGTCTTGCGGTAGATCGGGCGCAACAGATCAAGCATTTTGATTATGCCTTTGGGCGTTAGATCGAACACCTCAAGAATGAGGCGCTCGATCCTTTCTTCCTCGATCGTCGCCGTCCCGAAGGTGTTGACGAAGACCGAAACCGGATTGGCTACGCCGATTGCGTAGGCAAGCTGCACCTCGCAAACCTCGGCAAGTCCGCCCGCGACGACATTTTTAGCGACGTACCGAGCCGCATAGGCTGCCGAACGATCGACCTTGGAGGGATCCTTGCCCGAAAAGGCACCACCGCCGTGCCGCCCCATCCCGCCGTAGGAGTCGACAATGATCTTGCGTCCAGTGAGGCCGCAGTCTCCGCGAGGCCCCCCCACCACGAACCGTCCCGTTGGGTTGACCAGGAGTCTGATCCCTGTCGTGTCCAGGTCGGTTGGCAAAACAGGCCTTATGATTTCCTCGATGACGCCTTCCCGGACTGCTTCCTGTGAGACATCCTCATCATGTTGGGTCGACAGGACGATGGTATCCAGCGCAACAGGGCGCAAACCTTCATATCGCACAGAGACTTGCGATTTTACGTCGGGACGCAGCCAGCTAAGCTGTCCTGCTTTGCGAGTCTCTGCCTGCCTTTTCGTCAAGTGGTGAGCGAGCTGGATTGGCAAGGGCATCAGTGTATCGGTCTCGCTGCACGCATATCCAAACATGAGGCCCTGATCGCCCGCTCCCTGATCGAGATCAATCCCGCGTCCTTGGTCCACACCTTGGCTGATGTCAGACGACTGTTCGTTGATAGCTAGAACGACAGCGCAATGCCGACCATCAAACCCGATTGCATAGTCATCATATCCAATATCAAGAATGGTATCGCGCGCAACTTGGCCGTAGTCGATCTGCGCATCACTGGTAATCTCGCCAGCCAGCACGACCATCCCTGTCTTCACCAAAGTCTCACAATTTTTCACCAACGCTTCACACGCGACGCGCCCTTTGGGATCCTTGAGAAGGACCGCATCGAGAATGGCATCCGAGATGTTGTCGGCCATCTTATCAGGGTGTCCGGCGCCGACGGATTCTGAAGAGAACACGAATTGTCTAGCCATGGTGCGCCTCACTTCATCTCTTTAAGGTGTAGGTGTCTGATTAAGGTGTAGGTGTCAGAGTTGGGCGGTCTTGCTGGTCGGTGATGCCGGGCACAGAACGGAGCGCAGAAGCCCGCAACGTCTCGCCGTACGCTGGCATGAACATCTGGGTCATTGGGGTGGCGGCAGACCAGGTCGATGAAACCGGCAATCTGCTCCATTTCTCCCTCACGCATGCCCATAGACGTCACTGCAGGTGTTCCTAAGCGGATCCCGCTCGTGACGGCTGGCTGGCGGGGATCCCCGGGAACCATGTTAAAGTTCGTAATTATGCCTGCGTCTGCAAGGCGCTCGGTATAGGCTTTGCCCGACAATGATTTGCGCCGGGGATCAAGGATCAGCATGTGATTGTCAGTCCCGCCGGTGACCAGGTCAGAACCACGGTCGAGAAGCGCTTGGGCAAGAGCCTTGGCATTCTTGAAGATCTGCCGGCCCCTTCAGACGTGATGAACGCGTTTGTGGTCATCGTTTGTAAGCCCCCGCGCTGCTCAAGATGAGCGGCACCAGAATTTCCGACCCCGGACCGCCCCTGGATTCCAGACGTTATGGGATCATACCATCGCCAGGAATGTTCGATCGCAAAGAGTCTATGAATTCGCGTGAAGGATCTGTTGCAGTAAACAGAAATGCCTTGTCGCGATCCGCGGTCTTGACGAGCTCACCGAGCACCTGATCGCGTTCATGCTGTCGAGGCACTCGGGGCCTAAAAAGCCCGCCGTCTTTAGTTCCAGCAACTCGTGCTCAGCGGCATTTGCGGTGCACAAGCCGCGAGCGGCTCGGATATGAGATCAAATAAATGCGAGGTTTTTTTCGGAACCAGTCAATTCGGCGCGATGGGTGTCGATGAGGTTCATCGCGCCCTTGATGATGCCGTTGGTCTGGAGAACGTCCTCCTCGCACTGGGCGATGATGTCGACAATCGCATTGCCGATGCAGACCTTGCCGAAGAAGGCGGCGCGTCCGCCGAAGGAGGCGACACCGGCCGCCGTGTTGCCGGCGCTGCCGCCGGAGGCCTCGATCGCAGGGCCCATGCGGCTGTAGAGCAAGCACGTCATAATCCGGCATCAATGTTCTCTTTCCTTTCATCGGGAAATATCTGCGAGAAGGCGATGCGCGAGGCGTCGTCGATGGCGACATGGACGAATTCCCAGCCGACGCCGCGGCTGGTGGACTGGCCCTTGCGATCTCCTGTGATGCAGTGGCCGATGCGTTCGAAGCCGCCGTGCTTCTTGATGTCGATGCGGATCATTTCGCCTGGCTGCTCGCGCTTCGTACCACCGGCTCGGCCGGCTCCAAGTCTGTCAGCCGCGAAAGGCCCGCGCGCGCAAGCACCCGGCTCACCGTCGCTGGCGAAACGTCAACCTCATGCGCGATATGCCGACCGGTGAGGCGCTGGTGCCCCAGCGCCACGATCCGCCCAACGATCGGCGGTTCGATGGCGCTGGGGCTATGCTTGGGGCGCGACGAGCGGTCGGCCATGCCGGCCCGGCCCTCAGCTCTATAGCGCTCGGCCCAACGCGCCACTACTTCAACGCCGCTTGGGCTTGGGAAAGGCGGCCTTCTATCACCGACAGCGCCATTTCCTCTCGAATCAGCGGCGTCAGGCGGGCATTCTTATGGATGTTCATTCGGACCCTCCGGCGAATCTGAAGCGTGGTAACTCCAGTCTCCTCGGTCGGGCCCGAATGGACACCCATTCACAACAAGTCGTCGTTTGCAGATGTGCGTTCAGCTTTGTGGCCAAGGAGCGAACGGAGAAATCGCGAAGCCATGGCCATCTGACGATCGTTTCAGAACAACCGACGCCCGTTGCGATACAAGATTCCCGACAGTCCCGCGACTTCTCATCCACGCAAAGCACGACCGCCCGGTCCGGAGGCGAGATGTAAAGACCGGCGATGTCCTGCACCTTGTCGACAAGAGCGGATCAGAGGAAAGCTTGAATGTCTCGGGACGATGCGGCTGCACGCCAAACGCGGTCCAGATCCGATGGATGGTGGTATGCGAAAGGCCGCTGTCGGCAGCCATCGAGCGGATGGACAGTGCGTGGCATCCTTAGGAATGGTGTTCACGTACGCTCGACGACGTGAGCAACCTGGGCATCGGAGACAGTTCGCGGTCGACCGGCACGATATCATCTGTCAGCCCTTCAATACCATCCTGTACGAACCGACGGCGCCACTTGCCAACCGTGTGCTCGTGAACACCCAGGCGTTCGGCAACGTCTTTGCTTTGCAGACCCTGCGCGCATAGCAAGACCAATCCGGCATCGATCCGACAAGGAGCGTGGCGCTTTATGCCGGCGCAACTGAGATTCGAGAAAACTTCTATCCGAGTCGCTCAGAACGATGACGTCCGCCTGCCTGCCAACCATCCATCAAACTCCTGCTCTTGTGACAGAAGCCGAACAAAATGGAGCTTATTTTGGTTCCGGGTGACTAGCTAAAAGCGATGTTCGTTGGTCGGTTCAATGATTTCGCCAGCCCTCACCTCCTCGCGGAGTTCGCAAGTAATGTCCCTGACACGGTGCTGTCTAGTTTGTCGGGACAGTGACAGAGCTTTGACCAACGGTTTGAGCCCGTCAGAGGCTAACGAGCTGAAGAGCAACTGAAAATTATTTTCACCAACTTGATCGACCAAATTGGCACGAGTTCTGAGTGTTCCTTTTTGCGCGGCGGAAGCATCTGCTTGCCGATGTTGTGACCCGCGATGCAATTGTACCACCGGATCGAAGCGATAGGTCAGATGTGCGGCAGATCGAGTGTCAACGGAACTGAAAGCCGCTTCAAGTGAAATTATGGTCTAGGTTCCAATGAGGTAAGGCAGATACAGAGTTGTTGTTGAGACGGACCTGGCATGCGCCGCTTGGTACAGCCGCAAGGGTATTTTGGGTGCAGGATTTAAAATGCCGCACCGGGAAAGTGACTGGTTAATCATGAACACGACCGTTCTGAAATTCGGGGGCTCTTCTTTGTTATCACCGGAAGATTACGGCAGAGTTGCTGCACACATAGCCGATCGACTAATTGCGGGCGAAACGAAAATTGTGGCCGTGGTGAGCGCGATGTCTGGAACAACTGGCAATTTGAACGCTCTCATGAGTGACGTCAACAAGGAAGCGTCCTCATCGAACCTTGATGCCGCTCTAGCAACCGGAGAAACGCTCAGCGCCTGCCTTATGGAGGCCGCCGTCGGCAGGTTAGGGATTCCTGTAATATCTTTGAATGGTTACTCCCTTGGTATACGTACGGATTCAGTTTTCGGACGGGCGTCGGTGGAAAGCGTCGATGCTAAGCCGATTTTTGCGGCGTTGCAAGATTATGACGTTGTCGTTGCTGCGGGTGCTCAGGGAATTAACCAGGACGGACGGTTAACGTTCCTTGGACGAAACAGTTCTGATCTAACGGCAATAGTAATTGCGTCGATGTTGGGAGAGCATGCGTGCGAAATATACTCGGATGTTCCCGGCGTCTATACGGCCGATCCATATCTTGTCCCAGGCGCACAACTGATTCCTGAGATAGCCTATGGCGCAATCGAACAGATGTCGCGACATGGTGCAAAGGTACTGCACCATAGGGCGGTCGACTACGCCAGAAAACGCGCCATCAGCATTGTTTGCAAATCGCTCACCTACGATGGAGCCGTCACGGGCACGACCGTGGCGGGCCAGGGCGACGCCCGTTCGGTGACTGTGGCTCGGGACGCGGCGGTGTTGACATGCGTTAGCCTTGCAGAACGCGACCATCTCCGCGCGATCCTTGATCAACACGAGACCAGCGCGATCTACCTAGAGGAAAACGACGAGCCTGCTATATGCATTACGAGCGACATTGATTTTGCCACGCGGCTGCTCGCGCTGAGGGACACTCGTTCAGTTTCCATTGCATTAAGAACAGCGGTTACCGAGATTGATTCGTCGGTTGTGCGCGTGCACTTGGAGAGCGACTATGAGCGCGCCATTTTCCTAGCACGTCAGATACACGAACGAATGCATCCCGGATCGCTTGGCGAGCCCTCCGGGTCGAAAACGGCTAAACATCGCTCATCGTAACACTTCGTTGCTCATTGCGCCGGTAACGATCCGAAATGCCGACTACGAGACGTTATGATGCGACGACCGGAAAAATCGCGAGGCAGCTCGCTCTCACGCATCGACTCACTGCGCCTGCAGTTGCCTCTGCGCCAACAGACACTCCCCTCAATGACCAGAGGACGATCGGTGATTTGGCGGCGAAAAGATCAAACCACCCCAATGAGGTCTTGCTCGGTCGCCAGCCACCGCGGATCGCTCTATCATCTCCAAACAGACCGGACCGCACGTTCCGAGCTGGTGAGCCGGCGTCCATGTCATTCGCAGGTATCACCTCGGCGCGGCCTCCCGGGCTGACTCGGCGCTTCCTATACGCAGTACCTGATGCCGAATCTGACAACGTTGGGCCGGCATCAGATCCCTTCGCTGGCCGAGTATTAGCGAATTCGGAAATACGGAGATCCGGTCTATGTATTGCCCCCATTTGTAATTGCGAGGTTAGATGTCAGAGTTTCTTTCAAGTTTGCCGTTATTTTGTACTAGAATTATAAAAACGGCGCGAACTATATAGAGATGAACGGTTAACGAGTCAGGACCAGAACGTAGTACCAGTCAGGGGGTACTTGTGAGCGCAGGGGCAATGCCGGGGACTTCGAAGCGAGTTATCGCGGATGTACGGACTAACAGGCGGAGCATTCCCGTTTGCGGCGGATTTTGCCATCAGAGATATTCGTGACCTAAGAGATAGCGGAGAAATAAACATGTTTCTTAAAGCTGATGGAAATGAAGTTTGGCTAAAGAGTTCGACAAGGTTCCCGTATCTGTCCCTGATCGGCATTATTGACACCGCTGAGGACTACGCAACAATTCGACCGAAGTTGCGTCGGGCTTATGATCTACTTTCCGGAATTGCCTCAGATGATGCATTCCTAGTGCGAGAATTGGACAGTGACGGCGCCGTCATCTTCTGCGCCCGACCCGACAAGAAATGCGCCTTGTTGCTGATGGGAAAATTTGATGAGGGCCGGGAGAGGCGAGAACCCTGTGCTGCTCTCGAAGGTTTCGTCGAAGTCGTCGCAAGCAGTATAGATGGAGTCGGCCGGCAAGCAGGCGCGACAATCCGTGTCGAGTTCGTGCAACTCGAGTTGGCAATGCACGCCGGCTGAAGGAGGTATCGTGTGAGTCCCTATCATAAACATCTCGCCGAACAGTGCGGGTTTCCTAGGGAGGGTTATGGCGAAACGGACTGCGTAAACTGCCGGCTGTCGCGCTCCCACTGACGACTGGCGGAAGCCGCAGGGCTGGCTGTTTCCCGGCCGCGACCCCGAACGTCCATCGCAGGTGCTGTATTCGGCCTGCCGCTCGGCGCGCGCGGCCGGCATGGACAAGCGGGTGACGGTGACGGTCCATACGCTCAGGCACCTCCTTCGCCACGCATTTACTTGAGAACGGCACCGATATCCGTATCATCCAGGTGCTGCTTGGCCACAACAATCTTTCCTCTACGGCCCCTACACCAAGGTCTCGACTCCGGTTGCACGACGAACCCGCTCGTCGGACTGAATGTCGAAGTGACTGATCGGTTCCACCAAAGTCGGCGAGACTGGAGGTAGCGGATATCTTCCGCCGCCACGGCGAGAGGTATGCCTTTACACTATGCTGCTGTCCGGTTAAGCCGAAACGTGCGCCATAGTCCATCGTCGATTGTAGAGCAGGACGACATTCACGCCGCCTGAACGAATTCGAATTCCTCGCCGGTCAGCCTTATCGCTGCCGCCGCAACGTTTTCCTCCAAATGGGCCACCTTGGAAGTTCCCGGGATGGGAAGCATGACTGGGCTGCGCTTCAACAGCCATGCAAGCGCGATCTGGCCTGTTGTGGCTTCACGTCCTTTCGCCACTTTCTGAAGCGCTCCATCGGGTCTTGCCAATCGGCCGGCTGCAAGCGGAAGCGAAGGGATGAAGCCGATATCGTGACCGGCACAAAAATCGAGCACGTCCTCGCTGGCGCGGTCGGCGAGATTGTAGCGGTTCTGCACCGTCGTAACCGGGAAGAATTTCTGCGCCGCCTCGATCCCCTCAACGGATACCTCGCTCAACCCCGCAAAGCGGATGATGCCCTCATCCAACAACGACTTCACGGCCTCGAATTGCTCGTTGCGAGGCACTTTAGAATCGATCCGGTGGAGCTGCCACAGCGTAATCTGATCGATCCCCAACCGTTTCAGGCTGCCCTTCGCCTGCCTGACGAGGTAATCGGGGCGGCCGTTCGCTTCCCATCTGTCGGGGCCAGGGCGGACGAAGCCGCCCTTGGTTGCGACTACGATACCCGAATAAGGATGCAGCGCTTCGCGGATCAGTTGTTCGGAAACGTCGGGACCGTAGGAGTCAGCGGTGTCGACAAAGTTCACGCCGAGTCCGGGCAATCGTTTCAGCGTACGGATTGAGTCCGCATGATCGGTCGGTTCGCCCCATACGCCCTTGCCGGTGATCTGCGCCGCGCCGAAGCCAAGCCGGTTGATCTCGATTTCACCTCCAATCCTGAAAGTTCCTGCTCGTGCTGCTGTGATATTGTCCATTCCGTTCTCCCTTCCGCTGGTTTGCCGATCTGCCCCAAAAGTGCCACAAGGCCGGCCAGTTCGCAGCCACCAGCGAACTGGTTCAGTCCCGCAATTCGGGGTCACGCTCGCATTTACCCGTCAGATGGCGGGGTGGAAACGTGAACCGATTCAAGCACTTGGTCCCGCAAGGCAACTAAGTGACCTATCCTCCGGAATAGCGCTCGGGACGATAGGGGAATGGATCGACCATCGGCCACTCGTTGTTCATCAGTTCGGCTATCAAGCGGCCGGTTGTTGGCCCCAAAGTAAAGCCCTGGTGGCCATGACCGAAGTGCATCCACAGGCCCGGGTGACGCTGCGCCGCGCCTACAACTGGCAGCATATCGGGCATACAAGGCCTTGTGCCGAACCCGGGCTCCGGTTCCACCGGCCAGCCGAGGTCTATCAATCTGCGCGCGGCTCGTTCGGCGTACGCAAGCTGTGTGAGATCTGGTTTGTTGCCAAGCGCGGCCAGTTCAGCGCCGGTCGTGATGCGCGTGCCCTTGCTCATGGGCGCCAAGACATAGCCATTGGCCGCATCATACAGCGGGAGGTCGAGCTGACTTCCGCCTGCATAATGCCTATAATATCCTCGCTTGCGCACCATCGGAAACCGATAACCGAATCGTTTCAACAAATCTGGCGACCATGGCCCCAGGGCAACAACTGCTGCTCCCGCCTCTATTCGACCTTCATCGGAAACAACAGACCAGCCGCCCCTCCCATTTCCCAATAGGCTTTGCGCGTCGCCGCGAACAATGTGTCCGCCTAAGCGCGTGAGGAGATTGGCGTAGGCCGAAACCAGCGCAGCTGGGTCGAATACTGTCCACGGCTCCAGCCAATGCAGACCGCCAACTCCGCCACCAGAGAGCGCCGGTTCAGCTTGCTTCAAAGCTGAAGATGAGATGACGCTGAACTTCACGCCATAGACCTCGTGCAAGGTTTCTGCCGCTGCGGCTGCAGCCTCAAGAGCCCGTTGCTCGCGATATAGGATTCTAAACCCATCGCGGCGAATTAAATTGCCGACCTCGGAATCCCGGATAAAAGCCTCATGCTCGCGAACCGCGCGGCCAATAATCTGCGCGTACGCCGCTGTGGCGCGCACGTGACGTTTAGGAAACGAATGCCACCAGTAGCACAACAGTGGACCAAGATGAAACGGTACCGCTGAAATGCGATAGTGTAGATCATTGGTACGACCGATCGCGATTTTTGCGAGTTCGCGCCAATCATGCGACATCGGATAAGGCCGAAACGCCTCGCTCTGGATAATACCCGCGTTGCCGTGGCTTGTCTCGCGGCCTGGTTCCTTGCGGTCTACGAGCACAACTGACCAGCCGCGTTGTTGCAAATGTATGGCTGTCGACACGCCGACCATGCCGGCACCTAGAACAATAGCAGCTTTCATGGGCTTTTGCTTGGCCGGTCGCTCGACCGCAATCGCCGCGTGTGAATCTGCTATTCTTCTGGTGTGAATAGCGGTGTAAATCTTGGAGCTGTTGTGACCGGGGGTTGTCGGTCCATCTATTTTATGACTCGTTGTCATGAGCATTTCAATTTTCTGCATTGGTCTTAGATCTCTTGTTCCCCATCAGAACTGGACGCGACAGTGTGGGCAGGTGAGGGCCCGATCCGTTAGCAACCGCTTGTAAGGGAAAGGGCCGGTCGGCCCGCTCGCGACATCGTCGGCCTCCCGCACAACAAACCGTTCGCAACTGGCGCCCGCTTTTATGACCTCATAAGCCCAGTCTTATTTGTTCTGCGGTGGAGCGGGACGTTTGCAGGAGATTGTTTCCTCTGCGCCGGCCGGAAATGGTGTGATCGACCACCCAATTAAGTCGACTGCTCGCTTAAGTATTTCCTCGGTCTGAGCACGGTTGGGTGACGCGGCGACGATATGTCCGATGCAATCTCGGTAATTGCCTTTCCTGACGATCGGAGCCTTGGCTTGAGCATAAAATTTCACCTCGGCGACGCCTGATATAGCAGCCGCTCGATCCCCGCCCTCGATCCAATCGAGGATGCCATCGCTATCAGGCACGAGTTTCCGCGCACCGGCAACGTGGGAATATCTTCTGTGTAAGTCCCACTCTTCGCCGATGACAAGTTTGATGTGCTCGGTGATAAGGTCAACCCCGTAAGCCGCTTCAACCAGTTGGGGATCGGGCGAGCCACTAAGACGCGGGTTGACTTCAATGATGACTGGGCCACGCTTCGTCCACCGAAATTCGATGTCCGTCGGCCCCCAGCCGAGGCCAAGAGCTCGCAAGCAACTTAGCGAGATATCGGCGATACGCTTACATTCATCGTCGCTCAGCAGAGCCGGAAAGGTGGCCTCACGAAAAACGAAATGCGGTGGCGGGCTAAACTCAGCGGTGGAAATCCCGATCACCTCACTTCCCATTATCGCGGCGCAATAATAGGGGCCTTGCGCGAATTCTTCGACGAGTATCCTTGGCGAAGACCGCCCTATGTGCTGCCTATTCAAAAGATATTTTGCGTGTTCGAGCAGCTCATCGATGGTGCGGCACAATCGCACTCCGTTACTGCCGCTGCTTACAGCTGGCTTAACAATCACCGGCAGACCAATCTCCGCGGCAGAGCTTCCAACCTCCGACGCATTCGCTGCCAGTCGATAAGCCGGCATTGGAACGCCCGCCCCCGCGAGGAACTGGCGTTGAGTGAATTTGTCGCAGCATCGCTCAATTGATGAGGGGTTCGGTCCTGGTAGATCGAAATACCGGCAGAGCCTGCCAACTGTCGCATAGACCGACTCATCGTCGCCTGCAAAGCCCGTGATGCCGGCAATGTCGTAGGTTGCACGTATCCGGGAGCATTCCCGGATCAAGGCATTGAGATTGTCTGTATCGACACGGATTGCCTCCAGCTTTTCTGCCGCAAGATAGTCGTAACAAGCTGGATCAGCCGCCAGAGTAATTGGATGAAGGCCAAGACGCTGAGCCGCTTGAATGTATCGTACACCAGTACCCCTAGGATGGCCTTCAACTAGGATGAGCGCTCTTCTTGCCACTGGCTATTTACCCCGATTTGCGTGCTGCCCGGATGTCTGAGCGTAGATGGATATGCTTTTTTGCCGCTCCAGACCTCAGCTATGCCGAAGATACAACTTCCAGCGGCCTGCGATCAAAAAGAGTTATTAATTGATCGTCAAAATTTGTTACAATAATAATCAATTGGCGTCATTATAGAACAAACCTGTGATGCGTCTATCCGATTGTAAATCCTTGTGTCGCATAGGTGAACATCGATCGACGCGCTCTATTCGTCAGGAACTGGCTATGGCGTTGCCTGCAGACCGTCTGGTCGGGGACTGCTATTTAGGAGCTGGCCAGTCATCAGGTCCGCTTGCACGTGGCGCATATTGCTTCGCGTGAAGGCGAATAGCGCTCGCCAACTCGGCACATTCTCATAGGACACAGACCGCTCGTTCAGCGACTCAAGCTTGCACATGCTTGCCGACGGGCAATCGGGTCCGTCGCGCAGGTACGGTCGAGCTGAGAATCGCCCGGTGGCGCGTTTCGGTGGCGCGCAGTGGGAATCAGCTTCGCGCCGCCTTTCGAACGGTGGCAGAAGGAGGTGAGCCAGGTCGCGAGGCGATGCAACTGCCCGATCTAGCACCTCCCAGTTCGAGGCGCGCGAGTGCAACGGTATCCTGCCGCTGTGGGAGACCAGTGCGACAAGGCGAGCACTCCTCCTAAGTCGAGCCCACACGTAGGCGAGCGGCTGCGGGCCCGCGTGACCGAACTTACGCCAGAGGCAACATCACCCGGAATGACCGCGGCCGCCTTGAACATCATCATTCCACAACCGAACTCGCAGGCGGCCAGATCCAACCCGCCGCGGACATCGATCACACGCACCAGGCCATTAAGGAACAGGCTGTAACGACAACTTCGGCAATTTGTGACGGGAACCTTGATCCTTCGATCGCCTGCTCCATCAGTCAAAGGTGATCACCATCCGCGGTGAGAGCTAGCTGGCATCGCGAAAGGTAGCCAAACGTTCTAAGAGGTTATAGCCGCTACTCCGGTGGAGCGCTGTTTAGAGGCACCTGAAAAACCCAATAGTGTGCATCCTCATCGTAATATCTGGCGTTGCTTAGACGATGTGCCGGCATTAGGACGCCGGCATCCTGCAGATCCCGCACCTCGCCGTCAAAGCAAGTCGCTTCCGCATAGCTCTTGCGGGTGCTCGCGATAACGAATCCGTTCGGGCGCGTGACACGAGCCAGTTCGCGCAGCCCATCCGGTCGAACAAGCCTGTGCGTGAAGACTCCACAGCAGACGGTGATGTCATAGCTCGCGGTGAAGTAATCGGAGAGCGGACCGTTAAGGTCGACATCGCCCTGGACATGGCCGTAGACACCGGTCCGCCGAGCCTTTTCGGCCATCTCCTCGAACAGGTCGAACCCGTCGATCAACCGGAACCCTAGGAGTTTTAGTTGCAGACCTACGAGACCCGTTCCGCAGCCGGCGTCTAGGATTGTAATGACCGCACGCTCTTTGGACAAATAGGCCGTCTGAATGGCGGCTGCCAATTCCGCCACGACGGTCGGCCCATAATACCCTTGACGGCCGACATTGTGATCGTAGTTGCCAGCGTCATCGCGATAGAACTTGGCTAAGTAATCGACATCCGTCTCAAGCGCATCGGAAGCGTTCTTTGCTGCGGTTTGTTCAAGATCGTAATGTTGATAAGGTGTTTTCACGAAAGTTCCTTCATCTTTGTGGCAGATCGGATGCGGCACTGCGATAATCGCAGGTACCAATGAAAAGATAGAGTCAGCCCGGCGGAAATGACGTCCACAGGCCTTTATGTGAAACGCAGGACTCTCTAAGAGCCAGCAGAAAGACGATGTCTTTAATAAATCACGTTGCCACTCAAAATCAACGATTAACCAAACAGTGTTTTGTTAAGATAATTTTCGATAGTGTTGAATTTGATATATCTTTACAACATTTGTAAGAGGCGCCCTGCCTCCGGCTCAGTGCGTGCGAGAGCTCCCGTGACATGGTCCACGGCTACGCGATCATGGCTGTGCAGAAGCCGGTCGACCGGACGCTGCGCGAAACCTCGGCCTGGGTGCGCGTCATCGCGCAAGCCGCGGCGGCCAACGACCGACAGATGAGGAACTCACTGCCAGATCTCTAAAGACGCGCTCGCGCTTGGGCTGCCGTCTTAATTCTATTTTCGATGGTATTCGAAGAAATCTTGCGCGCCGCCTCCGCCACCCAGATGCAAGCCATCAGCTCCGCCATGATCCGCCTTCTCTGCATCTCTGCATCTCTGCGCCGCTGCCCCTCTGTATCCGACCTTCGCCCACTTCAAGCCAGGCCGCCATAGCCTGTATTTGTAACGTCAACTGAAAGCTCCTGCATCCCAAGTGGACGCGACCGAGTTCCGCCACGCGCACACACCGGTCTCCGCAGCCGCGGCATGAAATGAGACAAGAAACTGGAGGAGGAAGGAACACCATTCACCCGCAAGGGGTAGTGTGCTGAGAGTTCTGCAAATTCGCTGAGAGAGGGCGGTCATGGCAGGCTGGTGATGTTCAACGTCACCTGATTCCCGCGAAGGAACGCCACCATGACCAAGATTGAGAGTAAGACCGCCAG
>NZ_JAPYKP010000010.1:0-78486 GCF_037179725.1 Mesorhizobium sp. Cs1321R2N1
TGGCGAGCCGTTCGAGGATGAAGTTCTGGACGAGCACGCCGCCCGGCCGGCGCTGTCGCCACGCGAGGCGGAAGTGCTGGCGCTGCTCGCCGAAGGCGCGCCCAACAAGGTGATCGCGCGGCGGCTCAACATTTCCGTGCATACGGCGAAGTTCCACGTCGCCGCGATCCTGATCAAGCTCGGCGCCGCCAATCGTACCGATGCCATCGCCATTGCCATGCGACAGGGGCTGGTGCTGGTCTGATATCGATCAGACCGCCGCTTCGATATCGGTCAGGCGGAAATCATCACCTTTGAAGAGCAGCGGCATGGCTTCGAGCCGGGCCGTGGCGTAGGCGATGCAGTCGCCGAAGTTCAGCGCCGCCGGGTGCCGGCCCTTGCCATAACGCAGAAAGGCTTGCCGGGCGACAGCTGCATGGTCGGCGGTGAAGTCGATTGTCTCGATCGAGGCGGTGCGCAGGAAGCGGTCGAGGCGATCCAGGATTTCATCCTGCCGGCCGCCCGCAAGCACCATGGTGGTTTCAAGAAAGGTTGGCGCTGCCAGCAACCGTCTCTTGGCTTGCGTGATCGCGAGCACGAAACGTTCGAAGCCCGGCTCGACACGCAAAATGGCGACCAAGACCGAGGAATCGATGATCATTTCGTCGGGATTCCGAATTCGTCGTAACCGAGGATTTCGTCGTCAGTCATCGCATTTTCGCGCTTGGGGATTTTTCCGGCGCTATCGGAAATTGCCATCAACCGTTGAAATAGGTCGCTTGCTTCATCACGAGGCACCAACCGTTCGCGCGCAACCTCGCGCTCAAGGCTCTGACGGATCGCCTCGGTCACGGACACGCGGCGGCGGCGGGCGAGTTCACGCGCCAATTGCTCGACTTCCATGTTCTTGATCGAGAGTGCCATTCTATATTCTACCTATCTATATAGAATATACACCAAACTCCGGGTCAATCCAACATGTTTCAGGCACTCGGCCAGCCAGCCTCCGCAGCGTCACCATGGCTTGCCATCACAAGCTCTTGTATCCCCCTGCTGCGCGGGCAAGGATCGTACAAAGAAGTATGAGGACGCGGAGGAAAAATGTCGCTCAAGGGAAAGACGCTGTTCATCTCCGGCGGGTCGCGCGGCATCGGGCTGGCGATCGCGCTGCGCGCCGCGCGTGACGGCGCCAATGTGACGATCGCGGCCAAGACCGCAGAGCCGCATCCCAAGCTGCCGGGCACGATCTACAGCGCGGCGCAAGAGATCGAGCAGGCGGGCGGCAAGGCGCTGCCGATGCTGTGCGACATCCGCGAGGAAAGGCAGGTCGCCGAGGCGGTCGCCAGGACCGTCGAGAAATTCGGCGGCATCGATATCTGCGTCAACAATGCCAGCGCCATCCAGCTTACCGGCACGCTAGAAACCGACATGAAGCGCTACGACCTGATGCATCAGATCAACACGCGCGGCACCTTCCTCGTCTCCAAAATGTGCATCCCGCACCTGAAGTTGGCTAAAAACCCTCACATCCTGAATCTGGCGCCGCCGCTCGACATGAAGGCCAAATGGTTCAAGAACCACGTCGCCTACACCATGGCCAAGTTCGGCATGTCGATGTGCACGCTGGGCATGAGCGCGGAATTCGCCAAGGACGGCATCGCCGTCAATTCGCTGTGGCCGATCTCGACCATCGACACGGCGGCGGTGCGCAATCTGCTGGGTGGGGCGACGGTGGCGGCGATGAGCCGGTCGCCAGACATCATGGCCGATGCCGCGCATGCGATCTTCATGCGGCCGTCGCGCGAGGCGACAGGCAATTTCTACATCGACGAGGAGGTGCTGCGCGCCGAGGGTGTCAGCGATTTCTCGGTCTATGCGCCAGGCGCGACCGGGCCGTTGGCGGGAGATTTCTTTGTGCCGGATGAGGTGTTTGCGAATTCGGACACCAAGATCAGGACAGCTTTCTAAAGATGTCTTGGGTAGTCCATGCGTTGATGCAATATGCGCACGACGGTGATGGATTCGTGGCCGATCCGAAAAAACACAACATGAGTCCCGGCGGCATATTTCAGCAAGCCTGGACGGACCGTCGAGGCGCTTCTCGCTATCGTCGGAAACTGGTCAACCAGATCAATCACAGCGTGAATGGCACGGACGTAGGCTTCCGCTCGCTCTGCTCCCCATTCGTTCAACGAATGGTCCCATATGTCATCCAGATCTCCCTTCGCTTTTGGCGAAAATCGGATGGTTCGCTTCATCAGCGTTTCTTGGATTCGATAAAAGCCTCAATGTCGAATGGCTCGGGATCGCCTGACATGTCTCCATCATCGATAGCGGCTCGAAGCTGCTCGAGTTTCAACTCCTGCTCTTCCAAAAGGCGCAGCCCCGCGCGAACGGCTTCACTTGCGGAGCCGAAGCGACCGCTTACGATCTGCCTCTGGATAAACGCGTCATACTGATCGCCTAGCACGATAGACGTATTCTTTGGCATGTCACCCTCCGATACCAATAGATGGTATCAATTTCCCGGAAACCTGACAAGCATCGGGAACGTTTGGAATCTCGTCTTTCTATGCTCAGGCCCATCAACCGGTCGATATAGGCCGGCACCAGCGCTGAGACGACGAAGGTGAGATGGATGATGGTCAGTCACATCAACTGGTCCGTCGAATAGAACCGCGAGCAAGATGGATCTGAAGCAAAAAAACCCCGCCGGAGAGGGCCGGCGGGGCTCATCGCGTCCCGCTGGAGTCGGGACGGGGCAGGGAACGCCCAGAGAAGAATCTGGGGTGGGAAGTCCTGGGATTCAATGAGTTGGCCCTAATGGCTGTACAATTCTTGTTGACCCGGTCCTGCTCCCCCTGGTTCCAGCCCATCCCGGTTGACCGGGATGGGACCTTGTTGCCGACCTGATTCCAGAAAGTACTGCAAGGCGCTGGAAAGGCAGGTCAATTGTTGCTCGCCACCGGCGCCACCAGAGAGGTGATGCGGCGGATGGCGACACGCCGGTTCTCGCGGTTGGGCGCCGAGGTGTCGACCTTCAGATACTCCTCGCCATAACCCTGTGTCGTCAGGTTCTCGGGTGGGATGCCGAAGGCATTGGTCAGCGCTTCCGCAACCGCTTCGGCACGGCGATCCGACAAGGCAAGGTTCGCCTCCGGCGTACCGACGGCGTCGGTATGGCCCTCGATCAGGAAGGTCTCCGCCGGATTCTTCTTCAACAGCTTCTCCATGGCGTCCGCGACACCCTGGAGCTTCTGCACCTCGGTGTCGGAGATCGAAGAGGAGCCGAATTCGAAGTTCAGCGTGTCGAGGTCGATGCGCCTGGCAATGTCACGCACGCGGGCCGAACGCTTGACCTCGTTGATCGAATAGAGGCGCTGCACCTTCTCCACCGGCGGCTGTTCGAGGAAGGTATAGTAGTCGTCGTCGCTTTCGACATCCTCGGAATCGAGAATGTAATCCCGGCGCGGGATGGTCAGCCGCATGGGCGGCAGGTCATCGCCGGGATCGCGCCAGTCCTCTTCGTCCTGGTAGCTGCGCTCGTCGACATAGCTCAGCACATATTCGCGACCGTCGGGCGCGATGCGCGACCGCTGCAGGATGTCGCCGTAGCGGTTGCGGATGGTGACGATCCGGAAGCCATTGTCGCGCTCGACGGTCTCGCGCGTGCGGCCCTGCGGCAGGTCCTCGTAGTAGACATCCTTGGCGCCGCGGGTCAGGCGCGGGCGGTCATTGCTCTGGACGAACGTCTGGTTATTGAACTGGACGATGACCCGGTCACCGATCTCCTTGAGCACGTCGACGCCCTTGGGCCGGCGGCGCTCACGGATGTCCTCGTCGGGCGCGCGCTCGAGGCGCTTGCCCTGCTCCTGCGTCACCGGCACGATCTTTTCGGGCTTGATCGCCTCCTGGGCGGCCCTATCGTCGGTTGGAGGCGGACCCTGATCCACCGGCGCCACTACCGCCTTGCGGCCCTGCTCACCGCCCTGCTGGGCATTTTGGCCACCATTCTGCTGCCCACCATTCTGCTCTTCGCCATTCTGGTTGGCGGGCTGGTTGGCGGGCGTCCGGCCACCCTGGCCATTCTCGCCGCGACTCTTGCGCCTAGCATCCTTCTGGCTGTCGAGGATAGGGGCGGCGTTCTTGTCGGCGGGTGCTTCGCCCTGGACCGGGTTTTCGCCCTGGACAGGCGCGGCGTTCCCACCGGTAGCGGGCTGCTCTCCGGTCGCCGGCTGTTCGCCGGTGGCGGGCTGTTTGCCGGTCTGCGGCTGTTCGCCGTTCGCAGGCTGCTCGCCGGTCGCAGGCTGTTCGCCAGCCGGTTTCCTGCCGTGCTTCTTCGTCTTGTCCTGGGACTGTTCGCCCTGGGCGGGAGGCTGCTCGCCGGCCGGGGCCGGTTCAACCTTCGGCGTCGCTTCGCCGGCAGGAGCCTGCTTCGGTGTCGGGGCGGTCTCCGGCACGGCGGCCGGTGCCTCTTTCTGCTGATCCTGCTTGGGTTTCCTGCCGGGCTTGGTCGGCTGGTTGTCGTTGGCAGGGGCCGCCTCGCCGGCGGGAGCCTGCTCGGTCTGCTGCTGCTGGTCGCGCTTCTTCCTGCGCGGCTGCTGCTCGTCGGTGGCGGGCGCTGCCTCACCGGCGGGAGCCTGCTCGGTCTGCTGCTGCTGCTGGTCGCGCCTCTTCCTGCGCGGCTGCTGCTCGTCAGTGGCGGGCGCTGCCTGGCCAGCCGGAGCCTGCTCGGTCTGCTGCTGCTGCTGGTCGCGCTTCTTCCTGCGCGGCTGCTGCTCGTCGGTGGCGGGCGCCGCCTGGCCGGCGGGAGCCTGCTCGGTCTGCTGCTGCTGGTCGCGCTTCTTCCTGCGCGGCTGCTGCTCGTCGGTGGCGGGCGCTGCCTCGCCAGCAGGAGCCTGCTCGGTCTGCTGCTGGTCGCGCTTCTTCCTGCGTGGCTGCTGTTCCTCGGCCGCGGGGGCGGACTGCTGGGCGGCCGGGGCGGATTCCGTCTGCTGTTTCTGCTCGCGCTTCTTCTTGCGGAGCTGTTCCTCGTCGCTCTGCCCCTGGTCAGTGGGCGTGTCCTGCGCCAGGATGATCAGCGGTGTCCCCCCGCTTTGCATGGGGCCGAACGCGGCTGTCCCCTGAAGCGGGGACGCGCCTAACGGCGCGGATGCCATCAACAGGCCAAGGGCTGTGCCTGCCAGAATCCGTGGTTGGCGTTTCATCGAAATTCTCCTTGTGGGGTCCCATCCTTGCCGAAACCGCTTTTGACGAAATTGGTTCCAGTTGCCCATGGTTAGGGGGCGTACAGGGCTATTGGCCGGCCTTTTAAAGGCAACTTCATGTCATTCGGCCGGGTTCCGCCCTATTCCGGCTGTTGTCGCGCTTGACCTTGGCAGCGGCTGGGGCCACATGCCGGAAATGGAAACGCCGTTCTGGAAGACCAAGACGCTGGAAGCGATGAGCCCCACGGAGTGGGAATCGCTCTGCGACGGCTGCGGCAAGTGCTGTCTGTCGAAGCTCGAGGACGAGGACACCGGCGAAATCTACTGGACCAGCGTCGGCTGCCGGCTGTTCGACGCAGAAAGCTGCCGCTGTGCCGACTATGCCAACCGGCTGGCGCGTGTTCCCGATTGCGTCGGCCTGACGCCGCAGAATGTGCGCACCATCAGTTGGCTGCCCAGCACCTGCGCCTACCGGCTGGTGGCCGAGGGCCACGACCTTTACTGGTGGCATCGGTTGGTCTCGGGCAGTGCCGAAACCGTGCATGAGGCCGGCATCTCGATGCGCGGCCGGGTCAAGGCGAGCGAGACCGACCTTGCCGAACCGGAAGACTATTTCGACTACATGCTCGACGACGAACCCTGACGCGCGCGGAGGGGCCGGCGCTTTGCCGGCGGCATCACATGAACCGCGGATGAACAGCGAGTTCGTAAATAGTTCAGACAGGCCAGTGCATTCTCCCGCCATCGGTTTCACGAGGACGGGCGCGAGCCCGCAACAAGGAGAGAGAACCATGTACACCACCATCAAGACGGCAGCGCTTTCGGCTCTGGTCGGCCTCGGCACGCTGGCGGCCATCCCCGCCCACGCCGACAGCCTCTATCTCGGTTTCGGCAACAACAACGACCCGCGCTTCGGCGTCTATACCGGCGATGATGACGGCTATCGCCACCGCCGGGACGAGCGCCGCGACGACGAGCGCCGCGACGATTGGCGCCGCGGCTGTTCGCCGGACCGTGCCCTCGACAAGGCCGAGCGCATGGGGCTGCACCGTGCCCGCATCGTCGATGTCAATCGCCGCGTGGTCAAGGTGATGGGCCGTCAGTACGGCGACCGCATCGTCGTCGTGTTCGCCAACGAACGCGGTTGCCCGGTCATCTATCGCTGAAGACATGATCTTCCGCAGATTAGCAGCGGCATGATCCTCTGCGAGGATTAGCAGCGGCATAATCCTCGGCGAGGATTAGCCGGGACCCTCTAGATGGTTGGTCTGGACACGCCATCTGCGATGGTCGGTCTGGACACGCCATCTGCGATGGTCGGTCTGGACACGGCATGTGCGATGGTCGATCTGGACACGCCATCTGCGATGGTCGGTCTGGGGGCATGATCTTCTGCGAAGATCAGCCTGGGGGTAGCAGGGCCCCTGTCTATCGGACGGGTGCGGCTCGACAAAACCTCTCGGGAGCGATCCCGCGGGGTTTTTCGTGCGTGCCAAGGGGTGACCGATGGCCGGCAGGACCGGCCATCGACTCAGCCGGTTACTTCAGTTCGAAGGTAACGGTGACCTGGACATTGTAGGAATTCTCGCCGGCCTGCACCGGCGCCGCGCCGGCCGCCGCGTCGAACGCCTTGGCGTTGATCGGCATCGGCGCCGGCCTGATGTTCTGATCCGTGATCTCAAGCACCCGGCCGAGACTGACACCCGCCGCCTGGGCCAGCGTCTTGGCCTTGGCCTCGGCGTCGGCGACCGCCTTCTTGCGCGCCTCGGTGACGGTGGCCGCCGGATTGTCATTGGTGAAGGCAATGCCGCCGCCCTGGTTGACGCCGAGCGACACCGCCTTGTCGAGGATCTCGCCTGTCTTGTCGACGTCTCGCACCCGCACCGAGAGCGTGTTGGTCACCTGGTAGGCGACGAGTTCGGCGTCCTGGCTGCCGTCCGGCTTGTTGGTGTAGTTGTAGCGGGGGTTAATCTGGATGCCCGCTGTCTGCAGGTCGCGATCCTTGATGCCGGCGGCCTTCATCGCGGCGATCACGGCGGCCATGGCGTCATTGTTGGCGTCGAGTGCGGCGCGCGCCGTCTTGGCTTCGCGCATGACGCTGAGCGTCAGGATCGCCAGATCGGGCGCCACGGTTGCTTCGCCTTCGCCGGACACGATGATGCGGGGCGGCGTCGGCAGATCGGTGGCTCCAGCCATCGCCGGAAAAGCGATTGCAGCGGCGAGCGCGAAGGGCAAAAGATGTCTGGTCATGAAAATCTCCTTGGTCTGCGATCAGGTCGCAGGGTCGCGTAGAGCGCGATTATGGGTTGATTTGGGCGATCTGCGAAAGCCCGCCGGTAAAGCCTTGTGCCGCGATGCGAAAAACATTAATCCAGCCCGCGTGGGGCCTGTAGCTCAATGGTTAGAGCCGGCGGCTCATAACCGCTTGGTTGGGGGTTCGAGTCCCTCCGGGCCCACCATAACCTTTTAATATCAATCAGTTATGGCCAACTTCTCTCTGAAGTGGGACAATTCGCTTTGTTCTGCGCAGGACTCAGTTCGATTGTTCTGGCATGAACATGATCCATGCGCGGGGACAATCCATGGCTGGCTCTATCTTTTACCCTTGCTCCGGTTCGTCGATCGGGTTGCGCACAGCCATTCATAGCGCAGTTGTTTCAAGGCTGAAAAGACCACTGGACGATAGGGGCTGCGAAAGGCGGTAACGGCGTGCGATCGGGATGGTTTGGAGCGCTACATCGATAGGCCGCGGCTGTGAGCGAGCTGGTGTGAAAACAGCAACCGTGTCCCAATGGTCATTGGAACTGCGTTATCCTGACTTGGAAGAGGCTTCCGCCGAACCTTTATTTATGGCCGTCGTTCTCGCTGCGCCTGTTGAACGACGGCTTTGCGCCTGAAGTCGGCCGTTTTCCGGCGTGTTGGACTTTGTCCAAGAGCGGACATCCGTGGAAAGCTATGCGTCGATGCCAGAAATGTCGTGCCCCATCTCGCCCCTGATGAGGATAGGCTCAGCGTTTTTCCAAAGGGCGCAAGATCATGTTGGACCTTTGTCGAAGCCTCCGTATGAAGCTCCTAACGCTGTGCTGTAACCTTTGCTCTAAATATTCTCCCGCGTGTATACCTCGAAGGGTAAGATGGCGGTCAAATTGCCACCATCGTTCGGGGCGGCAACGGCGCGGACCATACCGGTCAGCGCTTCGAGCGCGATACGGGCGAGCGGATGCGAGATGATCAAGGTCAGCGTGCCGTCGAGCAGCGCCGGGCGGGTCGACTCCATCAACTCGTAGCCGACGACGACGATGCTGCCGGCGCGGCCTGTGGAGCGCAGGGCCGCGATAGTGCCGGTGATGCCACCTCCGGCGACATAGAGGCCGGACAGATCCGGATTTTCGTTCAGCAGCTTTTCGGTCATCTCCTGTGCGATGGCGCTCGATTCGAAGGTCAGCAGCGGCTCCAGCAGCGTGAAATCAGGGGCGTGCTCGCGGAAATAGGAGCGGAAGCCGCTCTCGTTCATCTCCTGGCAGCGATAGCGGTGATTGCCGACAAGGATGCCGAGCTTGCCGGGCGCCTTGCAGACATGCTCGAACACCCAGGCCGCGGTGCGGCCGACCTTCCAGCCGTCCAGCCCGATGTAATGAACCTGACCCGTCGCCGATATCTGCGAGATCAGCGCAAACACCGGCACGTTGCGGGCCTGCAGCGCATCGACCGCCTGGGTGACAAGCGGATGGACGGCGGCGACGACGCCGACGGCGTCGCATTCGGCGCCGAGCGCCAGCAGGCGCGCTCCGACATTCTGCGGCGACAGGTCGTCAAGAAACTCGATTCGCAGCTCAATCTCGTAGTCGGGCATGGTCGGCGCCACCGCGCGCAGCGCCTCGGCGACGTTGCGGTAGAAGGCGCGGCCGGGCTGGTGCAGCAGGAAGCCAAAGCGGTAGTGCGGCCTTGCGGCCGCTATGCGGCTGCGCAGCGCGCCCGTGCCGTAGAAGCCGATCTGCTCGGCCGCCAGCCTGACGCGCTCGCGCGTGCCTTGGCGGACGGCGCCGGTGCCGCTCAGCACCCGGTTGACGGTGGCCACCGAAACATTCGCCTCGGCGGCCACATCCCTGATCGTCGGCCGCTTGTTCTGATCCATTTCGTCTCATCCGCCTGTGGCAATTGATACGAAGATATCATTTATTATGCCAGATTGATATGAATGACACAATCAGTTTGGAACAAACATTCTATTCTTGATTCATTTTGGATCAAGATGTTTATCTCGTCAAAAGCAAGCAAGGCGGACGCACCGCCAGCCCAAGGGATAGCAGCAGCACAGCGCAGACGGGTTTTTGCCCACCGCCCTCTGGCGGAGTGAGGCAGCGTGCGCGTGCGGCCCGTCCCAAGGCGCTGCAGGTGCGGCATTGCGGGTGGAGGATTGCATGGACGATCTCAAATACGGCATGCGCGACAAGCGCGGCGACTGGAAGCCGAACGGACGCATCGAGGGAGCGCCGTTGTGGAACTGGCCGCCCAGGCTGCCGAAGATCCTGGCATGGCTGCCCGGCTATATCTGGCCGTGGAATGCGTTCCACATGGCGACCGCGCTGCTCTACTGGTTCTATATCGTCCCGAGCGTCGAGACGATGAAGACCATCGGCTGGGGCTGGGCGCTGTGGCTCTACGCCGTCAACGCAGCCGCGATCCTCGTCTTCTACGGCATCTTCGAGCTGCGCTACTACATCAAGCGAACCCAGGCGACGCGGTTCAAGTACAACCACAAATTCCCTGCCGACGCGCCTTCAGACGTGTTCTGGTTCCAGAGCCAGAACATCGACAACTTCCTGCGCTCGTTCTTGATCACCATCCCGTTGTGGACCGTGGTCGAAGTCGTTTTCCTCTGGTGCTTTGCCAATGGTTACGTGCCGTGGATCGGCTGGTCTGATCACCCGGTCTACCTCGCTGCCCTGGTGCTGGTCGCGCCGGCCATCCACGAGGTGCATTTCTTCTTCATCCACCGCCTGATCCACTGGGGGCCGCTCTATCGCTGGATCCATTCGGTCCACCACAATTCGATCAACCCGTCGCCGTGGTCGTCGCTGTCGATGCATCCGGTGGAGGGGTTCCTCTATCACGCGGTCGCCTTCTGGCATTTGGTCATCCCTTCCAATCCGATCGTCGCGCTATTCCAGCTGCATGTAGCCGGCTTCGGCGCCGTCAATGGCCATCTCGGCTTTGATAAGCTGGAGGTGACCGAGGACACAGCGGTCGAGAGCCACGCTTACGCACACTACCTGCATCACAAATATTTTGAGGTGAACTACGGCGGCGACGGTCTGATCCCGCTCGATCGATGGTTCGGTACCTTGCACGACGGCACCAAGCAAGCCGACGCCATGATGGACGCCCGCTTCCAGAAAAAGAAGGAACGTATGAACGCCAAGGCCGCGGCGAACCATTGATCAAGCGACGCAACGCGCAACGGGAGAGGTGCGCGCCTGCAGATGAATTCGATTTTTTCTAAACCCGTCTGACGACGGCAACCGGGAGGAAATGAAATGAAAACGATCACGAAACTGTTGACGGCGATCGTGCTTGCGGGCGTGGCGGCGACATCGGCCACGGCAGCCATGGCCGATGGCGCGAAGATCTTCGTCATCGGCGGCAAGGCGGACGACCCGTTCTGGTCGAAGGTCAAGAAGGGTGCGGACGACGCCGGCAAGGTCGCCGAACTGACCGGCGGCTCGGTGACCTGGCTCGGCCCGCAGAACTACGATAATCTCGGCCCGGACGCCGCCAAGCTGATCCGCACCGCGCTCAGCCAGAAGCCGAGCGCCATCGTCGGGCCGGACTGGGTGCCCGAGGCCATGGATGACGCCTTCAAGGAAGTCGTTGCCGCCGGTGTGCCGCTCATCATCTATAATTCCGGCGGCATGGATGCGGCCAAGCGGCTCGGCGCCATGAACTATGTCGGCAACGAAGAATACGTGGCCGGTTTCGGCGGCGGCACCTATTTCGGCAGCCACGGCGCCAAGAATGTATTATGCGTCAACACCTTGCCAGGCTCCACCAACACGGAAGACCGCTGCAAGGGCATAGCTGACGCCATCGCCAAAAGCGGCGGCAAATCCACCCAGCTGCCGCTGCCTTCATCCAGCTTCGGCAACCCGACCGCGGTCGCCGAGGCGATCAAGGCCGCTGTGCTGAAAGACAACACCCTCGACGGCCTTATCACCATCAGCGCCGGCGACGCCAACAGTGCGGCCAACGCCATCAGCCAGGCCAATCTTGGCGACAAGGTTAAGCTCGCTTCCTTCGACATGGACGAAACCGGCCTGCAGCGTATCAAGGACGGCACGCAGATGTTCTCGATCGACCAGCAGCCTTACCTGCAGGGCTATCTCGCGGTGTCGCTGCTCAACGGCTTCGTCAACTATGGGCTCGACCTGCCGACGAAGCCGGTGCTGACCGGACCGGGGATCGTCGATGCCGCCAACGTCGGCGCGACGATGGGTGGTGCGGCGGCCGGTGCCCGATAGCTCGCTCGGAGTGTCCGGCCCATCCGTGGGCCGGACATCATCAGCCCCGCGCCGCCGCCGAAAGGTCGCGCCAGGCTCGCTATTATTCAAGCCAGGGACACTTCGATGATATCCCAAGCCCATCACCAACCTTCCGTGGCGACGGCTGTGCCGATCGTTCCGCGCTCTTCGATGCCCTCCGTCGGCAGCCTCGTGCGTCGCCCGGAAGTCGGCTCGCTGATCGGCATGATCGCAGTCCTGATCTTCTTCTCAATCTTCGGCGGCGCCAATTTCCTGTCGGCCGGCGGCGCCGCGAGTTGGCTCAACGTCGCCTCGGAACTCGGCATTATCGCGCTTCCCATCGGGTTGCTGATGATCGCCGGGCATCTCGACCTCTCCGTGGGGTCGATGATCCCCGCCAGCTCGATGACCGTCGCCATCATCTCGGGCCACTATGATCTGCCGATCATCGTCGGCATTCTCGCGTCGCTCGGCCTTGGCCTGGCCGTCGGCCTCATCAACGGCGTCCTGGTCATCCGCACCAAGGTGCCGTCCTTTGTCGTCACCCTTGCAACGCTGTTCGCATTGGCTGGCCTGACACTCGGCCTCTCGGTCATCCTGTCCGGCAGCACCAGCGTCGCGCTGAAGAGTGGCTCCACCGCCAAGCTGCTGTTCGGCGATTATCTCGGCGGCAAGTTCGAGGTGACGCTGTTCTGGTGGGTCGCGGCCATCCTCATCGTTGGCTTCATCCTGAACTTCTCGCGCTTCGGCAACTGGATCCTGGCCATGGGCGGCGACGCCGTCAGCGCCCGCAATGCCGGCATCCCGACCGACCGGGTGACCATCGCGCTGTTCATGAGCAGCGGCCTGTGCGCCTCCTTCGTCGGCATGTCGCAGGCCATCCTCTACAACAGTGCCCAGGTGGCCGCCGGCCAGTCCTTCATCTTCAACTCGATCATCGCGGTGGTCATCGGCGGCGTGCTGCTGACAGGCGGCTACGGATCGGTGGTCGGCATCGTGCTGGGCACGCTGACCTTCTCCATCGTCAACCAGGGCATTTTCTACACCGGCTTCGACGCCAACTGGGCAAGCCTGATCATCGGCGTCCTGCTGCTGGCGGCCGTGCTGATGAACAACACCTTCCGCACCATGGCGCTGACCTACGCGCCGCGCGCCAAATCGAGGGTTCGCTCATGACCACGCCCCTGCTCAGGCTGACCGGGATCAACAAGTCGTTCGGTCCGATCGACGTGCTCCACGACATTTCGCTGGAGGTCAACAGAGGCGAGGTGTTGTGCCTGCTCGGCGACAATGGCGCCGGCAAGTCGACGCTGATCAAGATCCTCTCCGGCGTCCACAAACCGACATCGGGCACGATGGACATGGATGGCAAATTCGTCGCCTTCGACAGCCCGCGCGACGCCAGCGACCATGGCATCGCGACCGTCCACCAATTCGGCGGGACGTTCCCGCTGATGAGCATCGGCCGTTCCTTCTTCGTCGGCGCCGAGCCGACGCGGCGCTGGGGACCGCTCACCATTTACGACCGCAAGCGGGCCAACGAGATCGCCGTCACCGAGATGCGCCAGCTCGGCATCACCCGCATCGACGACGGTGATCGCCTGGTCGGCGGACTATCCGGTGGTGAGCGTCAGGCGCTGGCGATCGCGCGCGCCGTGCATTTCGGCGCCAGCGTGCTGATTCTCGACGAGCCGACCGCTGCACTCGGTGTCAAGGAGGCGGCGCATGTCCTGCGCATCGTCCTGCAAGCGCGCCGCAAGGGCATCGCGGTCATCTTCATCACCCACAATGTCGTCCACGCGCTGACCGTGGGCGACCACTTCGCCGTCCTCATCAGAGGTTCCAAGGCCGCCGACTTCCGCAAGGGTGAGAAAAGCCGCGAGGCCATTACCGACCTGATGGCGGGCGGCGAGCAGATGGCCGAGCTCGAAGCCGAGATCGAGAGTTTCTCGGCGGCTGACAACGGCCATGCGCCGCGGGGCGCGAGCCATGCGTGACCAGTGAAGACGCCCATCTCCTCCCGGGCATCTTCCTGTACGGCCGGCGGAATGCGTGGTCCGCCGGCCGCCTTTTTCAACCAACCAAAGAACAGACGGCAGAGTGACAATGGCAAAATGGATCAAAGCGTGCGCGACCGATGACATCGAAGAAGAGGACGTCATCCGCTTCGACCACGAAGGCCGGACATTCGCCATCTACCGCAGCCCCGATGATGCGTTCTTCTGCACCGACGGGCTGTGCACGCATGAGAAGGTGCATCTGAGCGACGGGTTGGTTATGGAACACAGGATCGAATGCCCGAAGCACAACGGCGTGTTCGACTACCGGACCGGCGAAGCGTTGCGCGCACCGGTCTGTGTGAACCTGAAAACCTACACCACGAAGGTCGAGGACGGCCGCGTGTACATCGAGGTCTGACATGTCCGATACCTTTACGCTTGCGGCTTGCGCCGAGATGCTCTGGCGCGACCGGCCGATGGAATGGCGCGTCAAGCGCCTCACCGAAATGGGTTTTCAGGTCGGCCTCTGGAACTGGCCCGAGCACGATCTCGCAATGCTGGAAAGATCCGGCGCGACCTTCTCGATCATGAACGGTTATTTGCGCGGCCGGCTGGCCGATGACGAAGGTGCTGCCGAACTGTTGAAGACGGCGAAGGAGACCGCGGCGGTCGGCAAGCGCCTTGGCGTCGCGCGGCTCAACCTGCACGGCACCGGGCTGGGCGAAGGCGGCCTGCCGGTCACGCCCTGCGAGACCGTAACCGGCGCGATGTGGCTCAAGGCGCGCGAGACGCTGAACCGCATCGCTGACCTTGCCGAGGCCGAAAGCGTGACCTTCACGCTGGAGAATTTGAACCTTCCGGTCGACCATCCCGGCGTGCCGTTTGCACGCGCCGAAGACACGCTTGCGCTGGTATCGAGCGTCAACCGGCCGGGCCTGCGCCTCAACCTCGACCTCTACCATGCGCAGATCGGCGAAGGGAACCTGATCGAACTGTGCCGTGCCTGCCTACCATGGATCGGCGAGATCCAGGTGGCCGATGTGCCCGGACGCATGGAGCCCGGCAGCGGCGAGATCAATTACCGGGGCATCGCCCGTGCGCTGAAGGACATGGGCTATCGCGGGCCGGTGGGCATGGAGGCGTTCGCCTCCGGGGACCCCGAGGCAGCACTGCTGGCCTTCCGCGAAGCTTTCACCGTCTAAGGAACGAAAATGGTCGCCAAGAGCACTCGCCCAACCGTCGCCGATATCCGCGCCATGAAAAGCCGCGGCCAAAAGATTTCCATGCTCTACGTCACCTCGCTCGAAGAGGCGGCGGCGGCGGATGCGGCCTGCGTCGACATGCTGTCGATCGAGAGCCGTTTCTTCTCGCCCGAGATGCGCGAGGCGGCTGGTCGCTGCTTCGTGCAGGTCGGGCTGCCTTACGGGCCATCCGGCAATCTGGTCATGGCGGAGGACTATCTGAAGACCGCCTACCACTTCATGCGCATCGGCGGCGACTGCTTCTACTGTGCCGCCTCGCTCGATATCCAGAAGACGCTCTGCGACAACGCCGTGCCTGTCGTTGCTCATGTTGGCCTGATCCCATCGCAATGCACCTGGACCGGCGGTTTCAAGGCTGTCGGCAGGACGGCCGAGAGCGCGCGTGCGGTGTGGGACCACGTCAAACGGCTGGAAGCCATCGGCTGCTTCGGCGCCGAACTGGAAGTAGTGCCTGACCGCGTTGCCGAACTGGTCACTGGGAGTACGCCGATGATCATGCTGGGCATGGGCGCCGGGCCGCATGCCGACGCGCAGTATCTGTTCAGCGAGGATGTGCTCGGCCACACATCCGGCCACAAGCCGCGCCATGCCAAGACCTACCGCAACTTCGCCGCCGAGTATGAGCGGCTGCAGCACGAGCGCATCGCCGCCTATCGCGAATTCATCGCCGACGTCCAGACCGGCGCCTATCCCGAGCCACAGCACGTGGTTCAGATCACTGATGACGAGTTCTCCACCTTCAGGACCGCTCTCAGGCTTTAGGAAGCCAAGATACTCAACAGGCCGCGAGATTCTCTTGAAGGTCAGCTATCTCCGCTACGGCCACAAAAGCGGACGATCTGTTTTCGGCCCCATTCACGAAATCAGCAGTTCGACGTAGATGCCCGTCCCTGGCGTTATCATCGCCTTCAGGCAGCACAGTAGAAGCTTCTTGCCAGCCATCGGGACACCTTTGAGCGAGGCGCAGTTGGTCGACTGGGCGTAGCAATCTCTTGGATGGGACAAAAGATTGAAAAGCATTGGAACAGATTTGAATGCCGGATGGCCCCACCGGATTCTAACTTGTTGATTGTGTTCGTTTTCCAAGCGTCCTCCGGGCCCACCATTGTCGTCGAGTAACTGATTGATTTTATTGAATTTTCTTGAGATTTCCTCGTAACTAGGCCTCGAACCCCCTCAGATTTCGAGCATCGGAAAGCCATGGCGGACACGGCCTCTCGGTCCACTTCGGCTATCGGCTGACAGTCCTTTCGGCAATGCGCGAGGCAAGCCGCCCAGCGTCACCACGGCTCTTCTTGGACTTGAGCCTCACCTTTGGGCGAGGCACACCTTCGTGTCAGCTCCCCGCAGGACTGGCCTGGTGGTCCGTAATCCAATCATGGAGACTGCGAGAGAAGGTTCGCGGCACAATGAGGTCGCATGCGGTCTTGCCGGTGCGCAGCAAGAGCACTGGTACATGGTGGAAGGATGTCTGCACGGCCCGGCCCGGAGCGGCGGCCGGCGCATGCCAGTCGACGGCCATGCAGGTCGAGAGAACGCTCGAGATGTCGACCCCGGCCAGGCCGAACCGCACGCGACCTTCGCCAAGACAAACCGAACAGCCGAGATCCGGATCGATGGCGAGAGTCGGCGCCTGCGTCCCGTCGTCGAGAGCCAGCCACAGGCGGCGGGGTGCAATGCGGATGACGAGAAGGCTCTGGTGGCGAACCGTCTCTCCGACCAAGGCGGGAAGTTTTGCACCGAGCGACGCCGAGAGGCTCGATTCGAATTGGCTCAGCGTTCCGTCCCAGCCTTCGACCTGGATGAGCGGGCAATCGGCCACGGTAAGGGTGAAATCCGAGCTAGCCACGCAGCCGTTCTCCTTGCGGATCGAGGAATATCGGCGAGACGACGCGGGCTCGCACGGTCTCGGCCTTCATGGGATAGACGGCCACGACCTCGCTTCCCTCGGTCGCGAGGTCGCCGGCAAGCAGCGCCAGCCCGATATAGCGGTCACGTTCGGGGCTGAAGGTGACCGAGGTGACGCGCCCCCACCCATGACCGGTTGCTTTCTCGCCCGGCCGGAACAGGACGGAGCCACCGCGCAGCCGCTTTCCGTCCTCCATGCATTCCAGTCCGACCAGGCGTTGCCGGTCATGCGCGAGCAGGGCAGGGCGCCGCCGCAGCACATCGCCGACAAAGCCGCTGCGCTTGCCGACCATACGGCCAAGGCCGAGATCGTCGAGCGTCGTGCGCCCATCGATTTCAGGGCCCGCGACATGGCCTTTCTCGACACGCAGCGCACCGAGCGCCTCGACGCCGTAGGGCTTCAACTCCAGCGGCCCGCCCGCTTCGAGCAGGCAGCTCCAGAGCTGTTCACCGGCGGTTGCGCCGACATAGATTTCATAGGCGCGCTCGCCGGAATAGCTGAGACGCAGGATACGCAGCGCGCGGCCTCGCCATTCGCCCTCGTACGAGCCCATATGCGGCAGCGCTTCGTTAGAAACGTCGAGCGACGGAAACGCCGCCGCAAGGATCGCACGAGCCTCCGGTCCAGCGATCGACATTGCCGCCCATTCATCGCTCACCGAGGAAACCGCGACGCGCAGTTCCGGCCATGCGGTATCCAGCAGGAATTCCAGCCGCGACAGCACGTCGGCGGCCCTGGCGGTCGACGTGGTCATGAAGAACCGGCTTTCCGCCAGCCGCGTCGTGGTGCCGTCGTCGAAGACAATGCCATCGTCGCGCAGCATGACGCCGTACCGGGCGCGGCCGATCTTAAGCTTGGCGAAGCCGTTGGCGTAGATCCGGTCGAGGAACGTTGCGGCGTCAGGGCCCTGGACGTCGATCTTGCCCAGGGTAGAGATGTCCATCAAGCCGGCAGCCTGGCGCACATGCCGCATTTCGGCGACATAGGCTTCGTTCACGTCGGCCCCGGACCGCCTATAGAACCAGGGCCGCATCCACAGACCGACTTCAAGCATCTCCGCGCCGTTCGCCAAATGCCAGTCATGCATCGGCGTGCGGCGGAACGGCTTGAAATGGTGGCCGGTGGCGCGACCGGCGAGCGCGCCGATGGCGACCGGCGTGAAGGGCGGGCGGAAGGTCGTGGTGCCGGTCTCGGGGATTGTTGCGCCGCGCAAGGCGGCCATCGCGGACAGCCCCGGAAAATTGCTGGTCTTGCCTTGGTCGGTCCCCATACCGAGCGTCGTGTATCGCTTCAGATGCTCGATCGACTCATAGCCTTCGCGGTGGGCGAGTTCGATGTCCTTTGTCGTCACATCCATCTGGAAATCGACGAACGCTTTTCCGCCTTGGGCGCACGGGACTTCGCGAAACGGGGTCGTGACGGTTTCGCCAAGATCGAGCTTCGAAGGAACTGGTACTGGCGCCGACTTGCCACAGAAGGATGCCGCTTCGATGCCAGCACGATGGCCGTCCTCGTTAGCATCGGCGGTCGCATGGATTCCCATCATCGCGCCGGCGCCGAACTGGTTGGCCGGAAACGCACCTGGCACAAAGCCGCCGATGTCTTCGCGATATCGAGGCTTGACGCCCAGATGCGAAGCGAGGTGCACGGTCGGCGACCAGCCGCCGGACACGCAGACCAGATCGCAGGCAGCCTCGAATCGGCCGTCCGGTCCTTTGAGCGTTGCGCGCTTCACGCAATGGCCTCCGCGCAGGTCGAGAATGCGTGTTGCGGTCCGCACCGCGACTCCGAGGCGTGTGGCCTCCACGGCAAGCGCCGGAGGGATAGTGGTGCGCCGGTCTGATATCGTCACCTCCGCGCCGGCCTCGGCGAGGTCGAAGGCCGTGCGCCAAGCGCCGTCATTGGTGGTGGCGACGATAACTTTCCTGCCCGGCAGAACAGCGAAACGGTTGAGATATATTCGGGCGGCGGAGGCAAGCATGACGCCGGGCAGGTCGTTGTTCGGGAACACCATCGGACGCTCGATGGCGCCGGTGGCGAAAACGACCGAGCGGGCGCGAAGCATGGTGACTATCTGCCGAGCTTGCCCCGAATACGGCGGACGGTCTTGGTTGCGTTGTTCGACCAGGCCTATGACATTGCCGTCGTAGATGCCGAAAGCGCTGGTCCGCTTCATCAACGTGACGGTTTCGAAGCTCTCCAGTTCGGCTTCGACCTGGCCCAGCCATGAGGCGGCTACGCCGTCGGACTGTTCGGCTAGAAGCTGGCCGCCGAGAAGGAAATCCTGCTCGATCAGCACGACCCGCGCGCCGGCCGCGGCGGCGGCGCGCGCCGCCGATAGTCCTGCCGGACCGGCGCCGATGATTGCAACATCGGCAAAGGCATGACGAACCTCATAGCGATCGGGATCCGGCTCGGTACCGGCCCGGCCCAGACCCGCCGCCCTGCGGATGAAATGCTCGTAGACCTTCCAGGAACGCCGCGTCGGACCCATGAAGGTTTTGTAGTAGAAGCCGGCCGAAAGGAACGGCGCGAACAGACCGTTGGCGCTCTGCACGTCGAAGGCGAGCGACGGCCAGCGGTTCTGGCTTTCCGCGGCCATGCCGTCGCCAAGTTCCAGCATCGTTGCCGGCAGGTTCGGCTCGCGCCTGCCGCCAGTTCCGAGCGTGACCAGCGCGTTCGGCTCCTCCGGCCCGGCGGAAAGAATGCCGCGCGGACGATGATATTTGAAGCTGCGCCCGACCAGGGTGACGCCGTTGGCGAGCAATGCGGATGCAAGCGTATCGCCGCGATATCCGGCTAGTCCTTTGCCGTCGAAGCTGAATTCGATGGAATGGGAGCGATCGATGCGGCCGCCCTCTGGCAGCCGCTTGTTCCGAGCATTCATGCTTGCGACGTCCTGGCGAAGGCGACCGAAGAAATGACGTGGTTGCGCGTGTCGCGCTCGACCACCAGCCACTGGCGGCAGCCGGTCACGTGCTGCCAGAATTCGCGATGAAGGCCCGCCGGGTTTTTCCGGATATAGACATAGGCATACCAGGCCTCCGGGTCGGGATCGTTATGGGCCGGACGCCTGACGGAAGCATCGCCGCCATAGCGGAATTCGTCATGGTCACGCGGACCACAGCACGGGCAGTCGAAGCGCAGCATTTTCTTCCAGCCTCCTATTGCAGCCAGGCGGAGGGGCCAGCGCCGGCCTCGTCCAGCGTGCGGCCAGTCCGGAAGCGGTCGAGCCCGTAGGCAGCGATCAAGGGATGCGGCTTGCCGGTGGCGATGGTATGGGCGAAGCACCAGCCAGAAGCCGGCGTCGCCTTGAAGCCGCCATAGCACCAGCCGCCGTTGAGATAGAGGCCGTCGATCGGCATTGGGCAGATGATCGGACTGGCATCGGGTGTCATGTCCATGACGCCGCCCCAATGACGCAGCAGACGGATGCGCGAGATGCAAGGCATCAGCGCGATCGCCGCCTCCGCCACTTCGCGCACGACGCCGAGATTGCCGCGCTGGGCGTAGGAATTGTAGCCATCGAGATTGCCGCCGAAGACCAACCCGCCCTTGTCCGACTGGCTGACGTAGAAATGATCGGCGCCATAGGCGACGACATGGTCGACCAGTGGCTTCAGCGGTTCGGTGACGAAGGCCTGCAGGACATGGCTTTCTATCGGCAGTTCAAGGCCAGCCTTGGCGCCGAGCGTGGATGTATGGCCGGCGACGGCGAGCCCGACCTTGCCTGCTCCGATCCGCCCTTTCGTCGTTTCGACGCCGACGATCCCGTTGCCATCGCGGATAAAGTCCGTCACTTCGCAATTCTGGATGATGTCGACGCCATGGCCATCGGCGGCGCGCGCATAGCCCCAGGCTACGGCATCATGGCGCGCCGTGCCCGCGCGGCCCTGAAAGATGGCGCCATGGATCGGGAAGCGAGCCGTGTCGGAAAAATCGAGATAGGGCACCAGCCGGCGCACGTCGTCGCGATCGAGAATATCGGCGTCGATGCCGTTCAGACGCATGATGTTCGCTCGGTGGCTGAAGCCGTCGAGCTGGTCGGCTGAATGCGCGGTGACGAGTTGGCCGCGCTGCGAGAACATGACGTTGAAGTTCAGCGCCCGCGACATGCCCTCCCAGAGTTTCATCGAGAATTCGTAGAACTGGGTGTTGCCGTCGAGCAGGTAGTTGGAGCGGATGACGGTGGTGTTGCGGCCGACGTTGCCGCCGCCGATATAACCCTTCTCCAGGACGGCGACATTGCGGACGCCGTGGTTTTCGGCGAGATAGAATGCGGTGGCGAGGCCGTGTCCGCCACCGCCGACGACGATCACGTCGTAAGACGGTTTGGGCTCCGCCGCCCGCCAGGCGCGCTGCCAGTTCTTCTGGCCGGACAGCGCATTGCGGAAAATCGAGAATGCCGAATAGGGTGCCATGCGCGCGGCCTACCGAACGATCGGGCCGGTCGGAGTGCGGGTCAGCACTTCGGCGCCCGCATCGGTCAAAAGCACGGTGTTGGAGATGAAGTCGTCGCCACTCCCCGTGCCCATCAGCCAGGACAGGATGTGGAAGCTCATCCCCGTCTCGATTTCGAGATCAGAATCGTGCCGGAGCCCGGTCACCGAATTGCCCCCGGTCCATGAGGGCGGCTGGCCGGCACCGACGAGATAGCCGCAGTGATGGCGGCGATAGTGGGAAAGGCCGGCTTCGTCGGCGACAGCCTGCCAGGCGGCATAGACATCGCGCGCCTTGGCCCCCGGACGCAGCGCCTTGACGACCGCGTCGAACGCCCTGGCGGTCACTTCGGCCATCCTGGCGTCCTCGTCCCTGATGTGGCCGATACGGACAAGCCGGCCGAGCGGTGCGTGGTAGCGCGAGATACAGCCGGACAGTTCGACGAAGACCGGTTCGCCCTTGCGATAGATACCGTCGCCCCAAGTCGTGTGCTCTTCGCCCAGTCGCGCTGCCGGGCGGATGAAAGGGCCAAAGCCTGGCGCATGGCCGCCGGCGCGGATCATCGCCGAAACACATTGGGCGGCGACCTCCTGTTCGGCTGCGCCCTCCGAAATCGCCGCGATCGCGGCTCCGGCGGCGGCGTCGGTCACTTTTGCGGCCAGCCGCATCAGGGCTTGTTCCTCGGCGCTCTTCACCCGCCGCATCCTGTCGACCAGGCCGGAAACGTCGCTCCACTTGGCATCGACTTGCGTCTGCAAGGCCACGGCAAGCCCATGACTCAAGCCCGCCGTCCAGCATTCAAGGCCGAGCCGCTTGCCGGTGAGGCCGAGTTCCGCCAGCACACGCGCGGCAAGATCAGCCGCTGTTTCGCTATCGGAATGGCCGCGGAATTCCGCCGCCGTCACCTGCTTCTCGATCGTCACCCTTTCCATCGAACGGGTGACCAGGACAGGTTTTCCCTGGAGCGGCACGATCAGCAGGTGAGGGGCAAAATAGCCCCAGTGGTCGAGCCCGGTAAGATAGAAGACGTTCTCCGGCGAAGCGAAGACAGCGCCGTCGAGTTCGCGCTCGGCCAGGACTTTGCGGATCCTCGCGAGGCGGCCGGCGATTTCGGTTTCGGAGAAGGGATTGCGGTCCATCGGGCATCCTCATGCGTGCTGTTGCCGGCCTTGTCACCGTCGTGGTCTCTCGGCAGGCCCGGCTTCCCGCCAGTCATGCTGGTCGACAACGACGCGTTCGCCGCCGCGATTGCTCCGGCTGCGTGAATGTTCCCGCGCTCGTCACGCCTGCCTTCTAGGTATGCTGTCGTCCTACTGAGTTGGCCAAATTTGCCTAAATTGTGCACATCTTGACGGAAGCTTGGCCTGTATTCGGCCAAGTTTCGTTGAATTTAGTGTCTTTGCTTGCACAATCTCTATTGCAGTTGTATACGTCTGGTCAAGCGCGTTTCAGCCTCGAAGAAGGTCGTTGCGCTGGGAACCATCATCGGTTGTTCAACGGGAGAAAAGCATGTTCAAATCATCGATATCGCGTCGTGTCGTCGTCAAGGCGGCGGCCTGTCTTGCACTTGCCGCCCCGTCACTGGCGTCGTTGCCCGCCCATGCGGAGACCACCCTCGAACGGGCCAAGAAGGACGGCTACATCCGCGTCGGCTTCGCCAACGAGGCACCGTTCGGCTTCGCCACGCCCGACGGCAAGCTGACCGGCGAGGCGCCGGAAGTCGCCAAGGCGGTGCTCGCCAAGATGGGCATCCCGCAGGTCGACGGCGTGCTGACCGAATTCGGCTCGCTCATCCCGGGTCTCAAGGCTGGTCGCTTCGACATCATCGCGGCCGGCATGTTCATAACCCCGAAGCGCTGCGCCGAGATCAATTTCTCCGAGCCGTCCTATGGTATTGGCCAGGCCATGCTGGTGGCCAAAGGCAACCCCAAGAGCGTGAAGGACTATTCCAGCATCAAGGACAATCCGGATCTCAAGCTGGCTGTGATGGCCGGCGCCGTCGAAGGCGGTTATGCCAAGGACGCCGGCGTCGCCGCCGGGCAGATCGTCGCTTTGCCCGACCAGTCCAGCCTGGTCGCCGCGGTCCAGTCGGGCCGCGCCGACGCTGCCGCGCTGACCGCGCTTTCGATCGCCGACATGGCCAAAAAGGCCGACGGCGTGGAATCGACCAAGCCATTCGGCGAGGTGGCCGGCAAATCGGTGAAAGGTCATGGCGGTTTCGGCTTCCGCAAGGAAGACACCGATCTGCAGGAAGCCTTCAATGCCGAGCTGAAGAAATTCCTTGGCTCGCCGGAGCATATCGCCCTGGTCGAGCCGCTCGGCTTCGGCAAGGATTACCTGCCGAACAAGACCACCGCCGAGCTCTGCGCCGGGAAATAGGGTCCCAACTGCTGGGCGGCGTGAAGGCGCCGCCCTTTTTTCGGAGAGGCAGATGGGAATTGGCACGCTTGTGGCGATGCTCGCGATTGCGCTCGCCGTCATCGGTATCCTGGCGACACAGGCAAGCTACAGCCTGTTTCTGCCCGGCTTGCTGCAGGGCGCGACCTTGACGATCGAGATCGCCATCCTTGGCAGCCTGCTCGCGGTTGTCATGGGGGTGCTTGCCGCGCTCGCCCGGCTCTATGGCCCGGCGCCGCTCAGATGGCTGGCAACGGTCTATGTCGAGATCTTTCGCGGCACCTCGGCGCTGGTGCAACTGTTCTGGCTGTTTTTCGTGCTGCCGCAATTCGGCGTCACGCTCAATGCGTTTCTGGTGGCGGTCGTGGCGCTTGGCCTGAACGTCGGCGCCTACGGGTCGGAGGTGGTGCGCGGCGCGATCCTGTCCGTCGCTCGCGGGCAGTGGGAGGCATGCACGGCGTTGAATATGAGCCGGGCCCAGATGCTGCGGCGGGTTATTCTGCCCCAGGCTTTCGTCGCCATGATCCCGCCCTGGGGCAATCTGTTCATCGAGCTTCTCAAATCGACATCGCTGGTCTCGCTGATCACGCTCTCCGACCTCGCCTTCAAGGCGCAGCAGATGAACCAGAATACGTTCAAGACCATCCCAATCTTCACCCTCGTCCTGTTGATGTACCTCGTGATGTCGCTGGTCCTCACGATCGGTATGCGGCTTCTCGAAAGACGTGCATCGGCCGGTCTGGCGCGGGGGAAGGCAGCATGATCTGGGACTGGAGCTTCACCCTCGAAATCCTGCCGGTGCTGGCGCACGCGGCAATCGTTTCCGTCGAGGCGACGCTGATCGGCTTCGTTCTCGCCGCCACCCTCGGCCTGGTGCTGGCAGTCGTGCGCATAGCCGTGCCATGGACCGGTTGGACGATTTCGGTGCTGGTCGAGCTGATCCGTTCGACACCGCTGCTCATCCAGATATTCTTCATCTATTTCGTCTTCCCGAAGTTTGGCCTGGTGCTCGATGCCTTCACCGCCGGGGTGCTTGCCATTGGCATCCACTACGCCGCCTATTGCTCCGAGGTTTATCGCGCCGGTTTCGACAACATCCATCGCGGCCAGTGGGAGGCCTCGATCGCGCTCAATCTTTCGGCCTGGACGACGTTTCGCGACATCATCGTCCCGCAGGCGATCCCGCCGATCGTTCCGGCTCTTGGCAATTACCTCGTCGCCCTGTTCAAGGAGACGCCGCTGCTCTCCGCGATCGCCGTGATGGAGCTGATGCAGACCGCCAAGATCATCGGCTCCGACACCTTCCGCTACACCGAGCCGATAACGCTGGTCGGCCTGTTCTTCCTTGCCATGAGCCTGGTTTCAGCCGCGCTCATCCGCGCTCTCGAACGCCTGCTCAACCGGAGGACCATGCGATGACCGAACAACCGATGGTCCGTTTCGAAAATGTCTCGAAACGCTACGGCGCGCTGACCGTTCTCGACGAGCTCAATCTTGAAATCGCGCGTGGCGAAAAAGTCTCCGTCATCGGCCCGTCCGGCTCCGGCAAGACGACCGTGCTGCGCATGCTGATGACGCTGGAGACGATCAACGATGGCGTCATCTGGGTCGAGGGCGAGCCGCTGACCCACATGAAAAAGAACGGCAAACTTGTGCCTGCCGACCTTGCCCATATTCGCCGCATCAGGGCGAAGATCGGTATGGTGTTCCAGTCCTTCAATCTCTTCCCGCATATGACGGCAATGGCCAACTGCATCGAGGCGCCGATGACGGTGCTCGGCATGAAGCGGACGGAAGCAGAGGCACGGGCGGCCGAGCTTCTCGACCTGGTCGGTCTATCCCAGAAGAAGGACCACTACCCGTCTCAGTTGTCTGGTGGTCAGCAGCAGCGCGTGGCTATCGCCAGGGCGCTGGCCATGCGGCCCAAGATCATGCTGTTCGACGAGGTAACGTCGGCGCTCGACCCGGAGCTTGTCGGCGAAGTGCTGCAGGTGATAAGGCAGATCGGTCGCGAGCACGATCTGACCATGCTGATGGTCACCCATCAGATGGGCTTCGCCAAGGAGTTTTCCGATCGCGTCTGCTTCTTCTACCAAGGCAAGATCTGCGAGCAGGGGCCGCCAGGCGAACTGTTCGGAGCGCCGAAGAATGAACGAACACGGCAGTTCCTGCACGCTGTCCTGGAGGCTGGATGACGCTTGAGACGGATGCCGCGCCCATGGTAGCAGCCGACCCGCAGCCGCGCCCGCTTTCCGCGCGCGAGCGGTTCGAGCGCATCTACCGCATCTTGCGCGACCGCATCTGTCTGCTTGACTATGCACCGGGAAGCCATCTTTCCGAGGAAGAGCTGGCTCAGGAATTCGAGATCAGCCGGACACCGGTTCGACGTGTGCTGGCGCGCCTCGAATCCGAGGGTCTCGTCCAATCCGTCCACGGCGTCGGCACGATCGTCACCGATGTCGATATCGAGGAATTGCAACAGGTTTATCACCTGAGGCTGGAACTGGCGCTCCTCGTCGGCAAGCTTTCGCCGATCCCGCGCACGGCGGAGGATCTCGATCGGATTCGAGCGCTCATCACGCGCTGTGATTCCGATATTCTCAACCCCGACCAGCGCGCCTTCCTTCGCCTTAACATGGATTTCTTCTATGAACTTACCGCGATGACTGGCAATCAGCCACTGCGCGAGATCAGCGAGCGCCTGTATTTTCAGGTGGCGCGGGTCGTCCTGAAGATGATGCCGCAATTGGGTCTTGTCGAAGAATTCACTGCCTTCCGCCGGGAGATGGAGGAAGTCCTTGCCGCGGCGGAAATCGGAGATTGGGAATCGATCGGCCACATAAGGCGCGCTCATATCTCGATGAGCTTTCGTCGCATGATGCGCCATGTCGGTGAGGCCACCGGTTTGGACAGCGCCAAGTGATCCGCTCATTGGTCAGCGATCGATCTCGCCGAACACGACGTCGAGGGACCCGATGATCGCGGCGACATCGGCGATCATCTGAACAGCTGCGGAACCAGCATTGCTGCGGAGCGATGCGATTACCCTAATGAACAGGACTTGCCTCGGAATGCGATGCATCACGCCCTCTCGTAAGTGCCGACAAGTTCGGCCTGTGCGATCACATGTGGCTTTGCCCGATCCAATATGTCGGCGACCTTGGCTTTCTCGCCACAATGCAGCGTTTCGACATCGAGGGCCGGTAGGCGGAAATGATAGTGATGGACACCGTGGCCCTTGGGTGGCTGCGGTCCATCGTAGCGCGGGTTGCCAAAATCATTGACGCCATGGCCAAGGCTTTCGGTCTTGGCGCCGGCCGCCGTACCCTTCGGCAAGCGGTCGCGTTCCGCAGGGATGTCGTAAACGCCCCAATGGCGGAAGATCCCGGAGGGAGCGTCGGGATCCTCCACGACCAAGACGAAGCTTCGAGTGCCCTGAGGCGCTTCCTTCCAGGTCAGCGGGGGCGACAGGTTCTCCCCGTCCCGCACATATTCATCCGGAATCCTGTCGCCGTTCCGGAAGGCCGGACTTTCAATCGAAAATGCCATGACGTTCACCTCAATCGTGGTGATTTTTGAGCGTTCGCGTCGTCCTTGGATTTACTCGGAACGCCGGGGCCTGGAGCGAGTTCCAGTAGGATCGACAAAAGCTCCAGGCGGTGGCCTCTCTCGGCCAGCTCGGGATTGCCTCGAAGTCGGTCGAGGCGGAAACCGCGCATTTTGGACTGAAGCTCATGACCGTCGTATTTTCAGACCGCCGCGAGGCCGGGCGAAAACTTGCAACCGAACTGAAAGATTATGCCGGGCGCCGCGATGTCATCGTACTGGCGCTTCCACGTGGCGGCGTTCCAGTCGCCTATGAAGTCGCTCGTGCGTTGAAGGCGCCGCTCGATGTCTTCGTCGTTCGCAAGCTAGGTGTACCAGGCTGCGAGGAACTGGCCATGGGCGCGATCGCGACCTCCGGCGTGCGCGTTCTGACAGGCGCGCTCAGCGCCGGAACAATCTGGATTCTGCGGTGTTCGGTTCCCGGAAAAGCCGAAGTGGATGCACCGAATTGGGTGAACGATACAAATGGACTGGATCGATGAGGGTTGCCCAAGTCGCACCCTTAACAGAAAGCGTTCCCCCAAAACTCTATGGTGGTACCGAGCGGATCGTGTCCTATCTTGCCGAGGAGCTTGTCCGTCGCGGTCATGAGGTCACGCTTTTTGCAAGTGGGGATTCGCATACCTCGGCGCGGCTGGTAAAATGCTGCGACCGGGCCTTGAGGCTTGATCCGACCGTTTTGGATCCCATTCCTCATCACATTGTAATGCTCGATCGCGTTCGGCGGGTTGCCGACGAGTTCGATGTTATTCATTTTCACACTGACCTGTTGCAGTTCCCTCTGCTCAATACCCTCCAAACTCCTGCGCTCACGACCCTGCATGGACGTCTTGATCTTCCTGACCTGCATCCGTTCTATCAAAGCTTTCCCGACGTGCCGCTGGTATCGATATCTGAAGAACAACGTCGCCCGATGCCGCCCGTCAACTGGGCCGGAACAGTCTATAATGGACTACCGCGCGACCTACTGCCGATGACGATGCATCCCTCGGGCGATTATCTGGCGTTTCTCGGCCGTATTTCTCCGGAAAAAGGTCCAGAGACAGCGATCGAGATCGCCACGCGTGCTGGCATGACATTGAAGATCGCGGCCAAAATCGACAAGCAGGACAGGTTATTTTGGGAAAACGTAATCTCGCCCATGATCGCCACACATCCCAATGTGGAATTCCTCGGCGAAATAGATGAACACCACAAGGCTGATTTCCTTGGCAACGCCCGGGCACTGCTTTTTCCTATAAACTGGCCCGAGCCCTTTGGGTTGGTGATGATCGAAGCTATGGCGTGCGGAACCCCCGTAATCGCGTTCGATCGAGGCGCGGTATCCGAGGTGATTGACCATGGGGTCTCGGGGTTTGTCGTAAGAACTGTCGACGAGGGAATTGAGGCGATAAGATCGGCCGGCAATTTGGATCGGCGACGGATCCGGGCTGTTTTCGAAGAACGGTTCTCGGCCGAGCGTATGGCATTCGACTACGTGTCGATTTATGATTGCCTTGTCGCGCTATCATCAGGCGCTGCGATGGCTCGCGCCAGGGGCGCTCAAGTGTCAGCTGAAGTTAGAGGTCTCAGCGATGCAATCCGTGAGTGCTGAAGCGATCTCCCATGCACCTTTTCCCGGGGGATCTGGCGTTACGCATCTTGCCCAGCTTTTCGTCCCCTCACTGCAGGAGCGCCGGCCCCGAACACTCAAGCATGACGACATTTTCGGCGTCTTCGACCGTAACGGCGACGTCCTCTCAGGACCTGGTAGTCCAGACGGGATTTATTATCGCGACACACGCTATCTCTCGCATCTTGGTCTGACAATCAATGGCGCCAGGCCTATGCTGCTCAGTTCGACATTGCGCGACGACAATGCGACCTTGACTTGCGATTTAACCAATCCAGACATTTTCGATGCTCAAGGCGTTCGCGTGCTGAAGCACGACTTAATTCATCTCCGCCGGTCACGATTACTGTGGGGCGCCCGATGCTTCGAGCGGCTGGCTGTGCGCAATTTCGATGAAGTTCGGCATCGTCTCCAGCTTGAGCTGGTTTTCGCATCCGATTTCGCGGACCTATTCGAAGTCCGGGGCACGCCGCGGCCCCAGCGCGGAGAGGATTGTCAACCGGACGTGGCCGGTAACCGGGTCGCGCTTGCTTACGTGGGCTTGGATGGCGTGCGACGCGCTACCATTTTGTCCTTCGATCCCGTGCCGGCGACGCTCACCGGCGAACAGGCCACGTTTGTGATAGAACTCGCACCTCACGAGACACATTCGCTTTTCCTGGATGTCGGCTGTGACAAGAAGGAAATTGGCGACGAGTCGCCTCGCCGCACCTTTTTTATTGCGCTTCGCGATGCGCGGCGGGCACTGCGTCATTCCACATCGAAGGCCGCCGCCATAACGACCTCCAACGAAATCTTTGATGAGGCGGTGCACCGAAGTGTGTCGGACCTCTACATGCTGATCACACAAACACCTGAGGGACCCTATCCCTATGCTGGCATTCCATGGTTCAGCACCGTGTTCGGGCGTGACGCTCTCATCACTGCCATGGAGATGCTTTGGCTGGACCCCTCGATAGCACGCGGCGTACTCCTCTATCTCGCAGCCAACCAAGCAACCGAGCTAGATCATGTGTCGGATGCGGAACCTGGCAAAATCCTTCACGAGTTGCGACATGGCGAAATGGCGGTGCTTCGGGAGGTGCCGTTCCGTCGATACTATGGCAGCGTCGACTCGACGCCCCTCTTCATCATGTTGGCAGGTGCCTATTTGGAGAGGACAAGCGATCTCGACACATTGCAGCGTCTGATGCCCAATATCGAAGCTGCTCTCGCTTGGATCGACGATTACGGTGACCGCGACAAAGACGGCTTCGTTGAGTACCAGCGGTTGACGCCCGATGGTTTGGCAAACCAGGGTTGGAAGGACAGCAGCGATTCTGTTTTTCACGCGGACGGAACGCTTGCGAAGGGATCGATCGCACTCGCCGAGGTGCAGGCATACGTCTACGGAGCGTGGTGCGCGGCGGCCGCGATCACTCGTCGGCTCGGCAATTCGGCGCGAGCCAACAAGCTCGAAGCCAAGGCATCGGACCTTCGCGATCGCTTCGACGTCTGCTTTTTCGACGAGCAACTCGGCACCTATGTGCTTGCGCTCGACGGAGACAAGCGCCCCTGCAGGGTACGTTCGTCGAATGCCGGTCATACACTTTTCACCGGTCTCGCGCGTGCCGAGCGAGCAAAGGCTGTGGTGCAGAATCTCACGGAGCGTGCTTTTTTTACGGGCTGGGGTATCAGAACCGTCGCTGCGACAGAGGCCCGCTACAATCCAATGAGCTATCACAATGGCTCAGTCTGGCCCCATGACAACGCGCTGATCGCCGCCGGTTTCGCTCGCTATGGCTTCCGACATGAAGCTGCAAAGATATTCGAAGGTCTGTTCGCCGCCTCGACATATCTCGATCTGCGCCGGTTGCCAGAACTATTCTGCGGCTTCCCGCGCCAAAGTGCCCAAGCACCGACCTTCTATCCGGTCGCATGCAATCCCCAGGCGTGGGCGGCAGCTGCGCCATTGCTTTTCGTGCAAGCTTGCCTCGGCCTCGAATTCGATCCGAAATCGCAGTTTGTCATTTTTGACGCCCCTGTCTTGCCGAACTTCCTGGACCAAATCGTCCTGAGGCGGCTTTCTCTGGGTGCCGGATCGGTGGACGTGGCGCTCCGTCGTACCGGCTCTCAGGTAGTCGTTGACGTCCTTGGCCGCACTGGATCGACTAGAGTCGTGACGAAGAGCTGACCAACGGCCTCTCACCAGGCCCCTCTCGCTCAACTCACTACGTCGGAGGCTTCGGGAACTAGCCGTCTGGAGCGGCGGCGGTTTTGTTCATTTCTGAAAGGGCCCGGCAAGAATTCCGGACCCGCTTTCATTACCGCCTCAGCTTGTCAGTTTCTGTCCAATCAGCTCTTGATTTCGATGCGCTTGACCTGCGATTGCGCCTTCTCCGTCTTGGGCAAGGCCACGGTCAGCACGCCGTTCTTGAAGCGGGCTTCGACCTGGTCTCCGCGGACTTCATAGCCGAGCGGAATGCGGCGCTCGAAGCGGCCGTAGTAGCGCTCCGAGAACTGCCTGTCCTTGTCTTCGGTTTCGGATTGCTTCTCGCCCTTGAGCGTCAGCACACCGTCTTCGAGCAGTACCTCGATATCCTTCTCCTCCAGCCCGGGCACCTCGGCGGTGACCTTTATCTGTTTCTCACTGTCGGAGATCTCGACGCTCGGCCAATTTCGGTCGAACGCGGTCCTGCCGAACGGCGGCATGCCTGTGCCGAAGCCGCGGAAAACATCGTCGAACAGCCTGTTCACTTCTCGATGCAGCGACAGGAACGGGTCGCGCTCACCGTCGCGGAAAAGGCTGGGGGCCCGGTCGCCATTGCCGCGGCCCCAAGGGATCAGATCACGGACACTCATGATTTTCTCCTTTCGGTCGTTCGGTGACAAAGTCATCCCGACGGTGCCGGGCATTGCCCGGCACCGTGCGGAGATTTCAGGCGACCTTCTTCTCGGCCTCGATCTGCTTCGTCGCGCCCTTGGGCAGCGTCGTGTCGGCTGCGATCTCGATCTTGCGCGGCTTCATCTCTTCAGGAATCTCGCGCTTGAGATCGATCGTCAGCAGACCATTGACCAGGGCAGCGCCCACAACTTTGACGTGGTCGGCCAGTTCGAAGCGACGCTGGAAGGCACGCCCGGCGATGCCGCGATGCAGGTACTGGCTGTTGTCGCCGCCCTTATCGTCGCCAGTCTTCTGACCAGACACCACGAGCATGTTCTGCTCCTGGGTGAGGGTCAGTTCTTCCTGCGAGAAGCCGGCCACCGCCATCGTAATGCGGTAATCGTCCTCGCTTGTCTTGGCGATGTCATAGGGAGGCCAGTTGTCGATCGTTTCGATGCGGCTGGCGGCATCCAGAGCGTTCAACATCCGGTCGAAGCCGATGCTCGATCGGAACAGGGGAGAAAAGTCGAAAGCGGTTCTCATGACTATATCCTCCATTGAGCAACATAGGAGGAGCGCCAAGGAAGCGGCGCCCCTTGACTTGCCGACCCGTTGGGCGTCGGCGAAATCGATTTGGTAATTCGCCTTTTTTCCGTCAAGAGCTGTTCGTTAAAATTTGTTCCCTCGGAACGGCAGATGGTTCGCGTGCGTTGATCCTGGATCACTCCCGGAGGAAATCGTACATGCGCACGGCTTTGACAAAGGAAGACGTGACTTCAGTGCTCGGTCCGATCGAGGAGGCTACCGTCGCGGAAATCATTGCAACCGGCGCCTCCGCCGAGGAGCTTCGCGAAGCCTGGGCGTGGCTTAACGGGGACGAGGCGTTGATGAGCGAAGGACGGCCGCTGCCCGGGACCCGCGTGGCCGCCTTGATCGAGCTGCTGGAGCCGGATGACGAGGAGTAGGGATCCGAAGCGTGCGATGAAGCCATCGATGGTAGGATCAGGAGCGCCGGGACGAAACGGCACAATGCGGGAGCATTCGCGTTTCCGGCCTCCGAACAATTCCGCCGGGAGATGAAGGAAGCCCTTGCCCCGGCCGAAATCGGAGATTGGCAATCCATCGGATCCGCGCATTGGTCAGCGATCAATTTCGCCGAAGACGATATCGAGGGATCCAATGATTGCGGCGACATCGGCGATCATGTGACCCCTGGATAGGAAATCCATCGCCTGCAGGTGGGCAAAGGACGGCGCACGTATCTTGCATCGATAGGGAACATTGCCTCCGTTCGAAACCAGATAGACGCCAAATTCCCCTTTCGGCGCTTCGACGGCGGCGTAGACTTCTCCTGCCGGCACACGAAGGCCTTCGGTATAAAGCTTGAAATGGTGGATGGTCGCTTCCATCGATCGCTTCATCTTGGCGCGCGGTGGCGGTGTGATCTTCTGGTTCGGAATTGCCACAGGCCCTTGGCCTTCCGGTGAGCGCAGCTCTTCCAGGCATTGCTTCATGATCCGGACCGACTGGCGCATTTCCTCCATGCGAACCAGGTAACGATCGTAACAGTCTCCGTTCTTGCCGACGGGAATATCGAAATCCATCTCGGGATAGCATTCGTATGGCTGTGCCTTGCGCAGGTCCCATGGCGCCCCGGACCCGCGTACCATCACGCCGGAGAAGCCCCAGGCCCAGGCGTCATCGAGGCCAATCGCGCCAACATCGACATTGCGTTGCTTGAAAATACGACTGTTGGTGAGCAGGCCGTCAAGATTGTCGCAGACCTTGAGGAACGGGTCGCAAAAATCCCAGATGTCGTCAAGAAGCGCGGCAGGCAGGTCCTGGTGCACGCCTCCAATCCTGAAATAATTCGCATGCATACGGGCGCCGGAGGCGCGCTCGTAGAAGACCATCAACTTCTCACGCTCCGCGAAACCCCAGAGCGGCGGCGTCAGGGCGCCTATGTCCATGGCCTGGGTCGTGACGTTGAGGAGATGCGACAGAAGCCGGCCGATTTCGCAAAACAGAACGCGGATAAGTTGCCCACGCCTTGGCACCGATATTTCGAGCAATTTCTCGGCGGCGAGGCAGAAGGCATGCTCCTGATTCATCGGCGCGACGTAATCCAACCGGTCGAAATAAGGCAGGGCCTGCAGATAGTTCTTGTACTCTATGAGCTTTTCAGTGCCGCGATGGAGCAGGCCGATATGTGGATCGGCACGGTCGACGATCTCGCCATCCAGTTCCAGCACCAACCGCAGAACCCCGTGGGCCGACGGATGCTGCGGTCCGAAATTGATGGTGAAGTTGCGAACAGCGGCTTCGGCCATGGCGGCTCTCGGCGATATCTGCGTTTCATTGCTTCACGGCGCGACCGCATCGTTCGGGGTGCCGATCAGGTTGTGGTCTGGATGATCAGGGTCAGCGTGCCATCGCCATCGATGTTGGCGGCCACGACCTGTGAAGAGTTGAGCCCGTTCGCCCTCAGCGCCGTTGTTGCCTGGGGCGATGCATCGATGGAGTTCTGCAGCCGCAGCAGATCTCCCGCACTGGTCTGGGTAATCACGGCTTCCGCCTGCGCTTTGATTTCCGCAGGCAGATCCTCGACGGCGACAACGGCAATATTAGTGAAATTCTGGTCAGCAGCCCCTTGCCCGGGCTGCGGTATCTGGTCCGGCTGGGGCTCCAAGGGTGTTATCTGAGGAACAGGCGTCATCCGGGGAATCTGCGGGTTGATGGCTTGCCCGTAGAGGGACTGCGTGACGGCCGCTCCGGAAAGCGCGGCAACTATCATCAACATCCGCATCGTCGTTCCCTGGATTATTTCGAAACGTCGAAGACAACCCTTGTGCCGGGCGATGGTTCCGTACGCACGACGGCCGCTGGGCAATTTCAGCCGTTTCCAAGTGTTCAATCGTTTCCGCTTGCTGCCAATTTGGCCTTGCTCGGGCGCCAAGCCGCTCCAGTTAAATCCAGCGAACCGAGGCTGGAGACTGGGTGATGGACAATAAGACCGCCGCGACGACGCAGGTGATCAGCCTCGAACGGATCGATCTCATGAACCGCTACTGGCGCGCCGCGAATTACATCTCGGTTGGCCAGATCTATCTGCTCGACAATCCGCTGCTGCGCCAACCCTTGAAGGCCGAGCATGTGAAGCCGCGACTGCTTGGCCATTGGGGCACGACGCCGGGGCTCAATTTCGTCTACCTGCATCTCAACCGGATTATCCGCGAGCGTGATCTCGATGTGCTGTTTATCTGCGGCCCAGGGCATGGCGGTCCGGCAATGGTCGCCAACACTTGGCTCGAGGGCACCTATAGCGAGATCTACCCCGATATTGGCCAAGGCGAAGACGGCCTGAGAAAACTGTTCCGGCAGTTTTCCTTTCCAGGTGGAGTGCCAAGTCACGTGGCGCCAGAAACACCCGGCTCCATTCATGAGGGTGGAGAGCTCGGATATGCGCTGGTCCATGCTTTCGGCGCCGCATTCGACAATCCGGATCTGACAGTCGCCTGCATCGTCGGCGATGGCGAAGCCGAGACCGGTCCACTCGCCGCGGCGTGGCATTCAAACAAGTTCCTGAACCCGGCGTCGGACGGCGCCGTCTTGCCGATCCTGCACCTCAACGGCTACAAGATCGCCAGCCCGACGATCCTCGGCCGCATGGACGACGAGGAGCTGCGCGACCTCTTCACCGGCTACGGCTACGAACCGTTCTTTGTCGAAGGCCATGAGCCGGTTGCCATGCACCAGGCGATGGCCGGGACGCTCGACACGGTGCTCGATCGGATCCATTCCATTCAAGAGCAGGCCCGACGTTCAGGATGGCATGGCGAACGCCCACGATGGCCGATGATCGTCCTGCGCAGCCCCAAGGGCTGGACTGGGCCGAAAGAGGTCGATGGCGAAAAAGTCGAGGGTTTCTGGCGCTCGCACCAAGTGCCGGTATCGAACGCCCGCGGCAATGACGAGCACCGCAAGATCCTCGAAACCTGGATGCGAAGCTACGAACCGGAACAACTGTTCGATAAGGATGGACATCTGCTGCCGGAACTCGCGGCCCTTGCCCCAGCTGGAACAAGGCGCATGGGCGCAACTCCATACGCCAATGGCGGGCTGTTGAAGCGCGACCTTGTGCTACCGGACTGGAAAAGCCTGGCACTCGAAGTGCCTCGGCCCGGGGGCGTCATTGCCGAAGCGACACGGACTTGCGGTGGCTATCTTCGCGAGGTCTTTCGACTTAACGCCAAAGCGCGGAATTTCCGGCTGGTGGGACCGGACGAGACGTCTTCCAATCGCCTTGACGCAGTGTTCGAGGCCACGGATCGGATATGGATGGAGCGCATCGAACCTTACGACGTCCATCTTTCCCGCGACGGCCGCGTCATGGAAGTGCTGAGCGAGCATCTCTGCCAGGGATGGCTGGAAGGTTATCTGCTCACCGGCCGACACGGTCTGTTCTCATGCTATGAGGCGTTCATTCACATCGTCGATTCCATGGTCAACCAGCATGCCAAATGGTTGAAAACTTCTGGCGAGCTTGCCTGGCGCAAGCCGATCGCCTCGCTCAATTACCTGCTGACCTCTCATGTATGGCGGCAGGATCACAATGGCTTCAGCCATCAGGATCCGGGCTTTGCCGACTTTGTCGCCAACAAGAAGGCTGACACGGTCAGGCTCTATTTCCCGCCGGATGCCAACACGCTGCTGTGGATTACCGACCATTGCCTGAGAACCTACAACCGCATCAATGTCATCACCGCCGGCAAGCAGCGGGCGCCGCAATGGCTGTCCATCGAAGACGCTGAAGCGCACTGCAAGGCCGGCGCAGGCATCTGGGAATGGGCCGGCACTGTTTCGAAAGGCGAGGAGCCGGATGTGGTGCTGGCCTGTGCCGGCGATGTTCCGACGCTGGAAACGCTGGCTGCGACGGACCTTCTTCGCTCCGCAATTCCCGATCTGAAAATCCGCGTCGTCAATGTCGTCGACCTGATGACGTTGCAGTCGAACACCGAACATCCTCACGGCCTCACCGACCAGGCTTTCGATGCGCTGTTCACGAAGACAAGGCCGGTCATCTTCGCCTATCATGGCTATCCTTATCTCATCCATCGCCTGACCTACCGTCGTGCCAACCATGACAACATGCATGTGCACGGCTTTCGCGAGGAGGGCACCACGACGACGCCGTTCGACATGGTGGTGCTCAATGAACTCGATCGCTACCACCTCGCACTTGCCGCGATCGCACGCGTGCCGGGCTTGGCCGAACGGGCGGAAAGCCTCGCCGCGGACCTTGACGGCAGGCTGGCAAGGCACAAGGCCTATGTCCGCGAGTACGGCGAAGACATGCCCGAGATCCAGAAATGGAGTTGGCCGGCTGCGAGCGGGGGAAAGGCTGGTCGATGAGCCAATCGATCCTGGCGCTGAATGCCGGCTCGTCCAGTGTCAAGTTCGCCCTATACGATCTTGCCTCGCCAGACGGCCAGCAGCTCGTTTCGCGCGGCACTCTGGATTTGGGCGACGAGCCCAGGCTCACGGCGAAAGCGGCCGATGGAACAGTGCAGTGCGACAGGCAGTTCACCGCGGACGATCCGCATGGGGCAGGCATAGGCGAAATACTGAGTTTGGTGCAGGGGGAACTTGGTGGAAGAAAGCTGATCTGCGCCGGCCACCGTATCGTGCATGGCGGAAAGGAGTTCAGCAAACCTGTCCGTCTGACGCCCGCCACCATCGATGCACTGGACGGGCTGACCGCACTCGCGCCTTTGCACCAGCCTCGCAGTATCGCGCCGGTTCGCGCGATAGCTGCATTGCAACCGGATCTGCCACAGGTCGGATGTTTCGACACCGCGTTTCACCAGACGATCGAGCCGCTGGTGCGGCGCTTTGCCATTCCGCAAGAATATGAACGGGAGGGACTGCGGCGCTACGGATTTCATGGCCTCTCCTACGAATATATCGCCAGGCGGCTGAGCGAGATATCGCCCGCGCTCGCGGCGAAGCGGACAATCGTCGCTCATCTCGGAAACGGGGCAAGCCTCTGCGCTCTGCGCGAGGGCAAAAGCGTCGATACCACCATGGGCTTTTCGGCACTGGATGGTCTTGTCATGGGCACTCGGTGCGGCGTCATCGACCCCGGCGTGCTGTTGTACCTCCTGCTGGAGAGAGGCATGGCAGCGGACGAGTTGCAGACAATGCTCTATGAGAAATCCGGACTGCTCGGGGTATCCGGCATTTCGGGCGACATGCGCACGCTGGAGGCAAGCAGCGATCCTCGCGCCCACGAGGCGATTGAGCTTTTCGCCTTCCGTGCCGCGAGGGAAGCAGCCGCGCTCGCAAACACCATGGGTGGTCTCGAATGTCTCGTATTCACCGCCGGCATCGGCGAACGCTCATCGTCCATCCGCAAGACGATCTGCGAGAAATTGACTTGGCTCGGCATGGCGCTCGACGAGCCGGCCAATGACATCCATGCCGAAATCATAAGCCGTCCGGACAGCAAGGTGCAAGTGCGCGTGGTTGCAACCGACGAGGAGAACGTCATCGCGCGCCACAGCCGCGCGGTGATGCAGGTCTAAGATCCGCGACTTCAAGTGAGCGAGCTGGAGGCCTGTTCAACCTTGGTCCCGCCCGAGTGAACGTCCGGCCGATCCATCCGAAAGGTCAGGTAAGAAGTCATTCTTTTGAATCGTCGGGAAAACGCACCACCAATTTTTGCTCCGCCGCCGCCCAGGATTGTAGATGGTAGCGCCGCAGCAAAAGGATGCTCGCGCCGAATATCAACAGACCCACGATCACGCTGAGCGGGATCGCCGGGCCGATCACCGATGTCACGACCACGCTGGAAAAAACCCCGGCGATGGCACTGCTGATCACGCTCACCATTCCTGCGGCAGTCACGAAGAACTGCCATGGCGAAGATCTAAGACCCTTGTCGACGCGCACGGCCGACTGATCGTCATGGGTGGAATGGATCAGATAGTACTCCATGACGGGCGCATGCTCGACGTAATAATGCCTTATCCGGGCCATCCCGCGCGCATGCACCATATCCTCGATGGCGACTTGCACCGCACGCACGAAAGTGACCAAACCCAGGAAATAAAGGCAAGGGAGCAAAATCAGGCTGAACAGCACGAACGGCCCTCCCATGCGGGTGACCTGGGCGACGAAGCCGAGGGCGATCGCGGCGCTCGAAACGGTGGTCAGGAACAGGTTCGCACGCTGGCTCGCTTCCTGAATCGTGGCCGCCCGTGCGGTCTGCAGAACAAAATGCTCTGTGGTCATGATCTGCAGGATTTGGGGATCGCTTTCATCCACCTTCGCCACCGTAGCCTCCTGGATGCCGCGCGGCGACGTCCCTTCAGAAGGAGGTCCCTATCGCTCCGATCAGAAGAAGTGACGCCGACCCAGCAGCGCATGTTGTCGGCCGGCCATGCACCAAGACGATCGGCCGCCCAGCCGCGGGGCCGATCTCTTCAAGGGTGATGTGGAGATCTCGGGTTCCGATCTTGCCAATCATGATTTGACCCAACGTCGCGCCGTTTGGATCGGTTCCAAATCCAAGATTGACCTGCCGCGCATATGGCAGGCGGAGAGGGAACTCCGGCTTGCTGTCAGGAGTTCGGCCTGGAAGCGGAGCCCCTTGGCAATGAGTGGTCGCCCCTCCAGACGGCTTCGAGGACCTTGCCTGGCTTCCAAAAACAGCGATCGAGTTGAACCTTCCGCCATCTCAGCTGTTTGGTCACATGCCCCGGCTCTCCGCATGCCCATAGCTCGCGGTGAGGGGGAAGAAAAAGCCGACACGGGAGTACGATGATGGCGACCATGAAAGCCGTTCGCATACATGAATTTGGCGGACCAGACGTTCTCTCACTCGAGGACGCTCCGTTTCCGCAGCCGCACGATGATGAGGTCTTGCTGAAGGTCCATGCCAGCAGCGTCAATCCGGTTGATTACAAAATCAGATCCGGAGGCGGAAAGAAGGACCAACTGCCGATGACGCTTGGCCGTGACGTTTCCGGCACCGTCGAACTCTGCGGCACGCGGGCGCACACGCTCAAAAAAGGCGATCCGTTCTATGCGATGCTGGGACCGGATCGCGGTGGCCAAGCTGAATATGTTGTGGTGAAGGCAATCGAAATGGCCGCCAAGCCACAGTCCGTGGACCACCTGCATGCGGCGGCGGTGCCGCTTGCAGCGCTCACCGCCTGGCAGGGGCTTTTCGACCATGGTGCACTGACGGCCGGGCAGCGCGTCCTGATCCATGGCGGGGCTGGCGGGGTCGGCCATTTTGCTGTCCAATTGGCAAAGGCAAAGGGCGCGTTCGTTGCGACCACCGTTTCCGGCGAGGATCTCGAATTCGCGCGCTCACTGGGGGCCGACCAGGCCATCGATTACAAAAACGAGCGGTTCGAGGATATTATCGGCAAGGTCGATCTCGTCTTCGATCTGGTCGCTGGCGAGACGCAGGATCGCTCCTGGGCCGTCGTCAAACCTGGCGGGATAATCGTGTCGACGCTGGCGGAACCTTCTATTGAGAGCGCACGCAAAGCCGGCGCCCGCGGCATTCATTACATGGCCAAGCCGAATGCAGCCCAGCTTGGCGAAATCGGTCGCCTGATTGACGAAGGCAAAGTGCGGCCGCACGTCGACGCGACCTTTCCGCTGCAGGACGCCGCTGCCGCCGAAGCCTGGCTGGAAAACAAGCATGTGCGCGGAAAGATCGTGCTCGAAGTTGCGCCTTGATTTCGAGGTAGCCTGGGCTGTCCTTCACAAGCGCCTCAGCCTACTGTGCTGTCCTGGCTGCCCTCCTTCTTCACAACGGCTACCTGTCGGAATCGACCGCTCTCGATCCTGTGCAAGGCCGTAACCGCAGCGCGATTATCGCCGTTGGCATCCCAGGAAATCTTTTGTTCGTATGCAATTCCCTGGCGATGTATCCCGCGCAGCGCGTCCGCGACGCGATCCCGGGTCGGGTCGCCGTTGTTGGAGGCGACCCGGATGGCATCTATCAACGTCGCCGCGGCGTCAAAGGCATTGACGGCATAATTCCTGATCCGTCCGAAACGCCGCTCGTATCGATCGGCCATTTCCAGTGATCCGGCAATTTCACCCAGTTGCGGACATGCTGAAAGAACGAGGACGCCTTCGCCCTGCTCGGCGGCGGCTCCGGCCGGCTCAAGAAAATTTCCGACGTCCCAGCAACCATCGCCGGTGGCGAACAGGCGATCATCCTGCCGGGTCCGCATTTCCTTCACCAGAGGGGCGCCCTCGAAGGTCCCGCCATAGAAGATGGCGCTCGCTTCCCGAGGCAAGGAGGCCACGAGATCCGCGAAGTTTCTTTCGCCTTCCTGAACTGTGTGCCGCCGCAGAACGGAGCCGCCGGCAGTTTCAAATGCGGCGGCGAACTCCTTGCTCATGCTCCTTCCATAGACGGTGTCGGTCTGGATGACGACAACAGTTTTCTTGCCTAACTGGCGGACCATGTACTGGGCGATGGCGAGCCCCGTCGCATCGTCACTGTTGGTGAAACGGTAAACGTTGCTCCATCCGGAGTGCGTTAGTGCCGGGTTGGAGACGATCGGACCGATCAACGGCAGACCGGCCGCGGCATAGAGAGGCGCGACCTGCAAGGTAACATTGCTGTTGTAATGGCCGATCGCTGCGACGGCGGCGGAATTGCGAACGAATTCCTTCACGACCCGCTCGCCGTCTTCCTCGCGACCTTTGTCGTCGAGGACGACCGCTTCGATCCGGTGGCCGTTGATGCCACCGGCCTCGTTCGCGCCATCGACGGCGAGCTGAGTGGCGTTGGCCATTTCGCGACCGAGCGTCTCGCCCATCCCGCCGAGCGGCACGCCGACGCCAATCTTCAGTGGTGTGTTGGCCAAAGTGGTCAACTCTCGTCGGCCCGGCCTGCGTACCGAGCGACACGAGACGCCTTTGTATGGTCGGCAAGAATATGGTCAGGCAATGCCGCTCCCGGCACTATGTCCTGTCTCATGGGCTGTCGCCTCTGTGGTGGCGCGTTTGTCGGTCTAACCGAAGTACGGCGTTTATGTTCCCATCCGGCTTCATGGCAACATCCCCGCGTGGCATCGATCGTGATGATTTCGAACGCCGGGGATTGCGCAGGGTTGCTATTCCCGGCGGTTTTCGGCTGCGTGCTCGAGGGTCACCATTTTGTGAGCAGTCCGCGCCTGCGGAACCTTTGTCACGTCGCAGCCGTTAGGCGCTCGATTCAAAAAATGAAGTGAAAACCGGCGAGGGGATGCCGCAGGTCTTTTCCAGTAATGCCAACGGGATTGCCCGCTTCATACTGTGGGGACTTTGTTTCTTCGCGATTTTCGCGACCATCGGCGGCACGGCACTTTTGCGTTCGGGGTTCATCACCGGTGTTGGCCGTCCCGTGGCACAGGCAGTCCCGTTCAGTCACAAGCACCACGTCGGCGATATCGGGCTGGACTGCCGCTATTGCCACAATGGCGTCGAGACATCGGCGTCCGCGGGATTGCCCGCGACCGAGGTGTGCATGACCTGCCACTCGCAGATATTCACCAATGCCGACATGCTGGCGCCGGTGCGCGCAAGCCTTGCCTCAGGACGGCCGCTGCAATGGCAGCGCGTCAATTCGGTGCCGGACTTCGTCTACTTCAACCACTCCATCCATATCGCCAAGGGCGTCGCCTGCGAGACCTGCCACGGCGATGTCGACGACATGCCGCTGATGCAGCGCGCGCATTCTTTGTCGATGGAATGGTGCCTGGGCTGTCATCGCGATCCCGGCCCCAATCTCCGTCCGCCGCAGGACGTTTTCCTGCTGCACTGGAATCCGCCGCAGGACATCGAACAGGTCAGGCGTTCCCTGATCAGCATCCTTGATATCCACCCCGAGACGATGACGGATTGCTATGTCTGCCATCGCTGACATCAAGCCAGTCTCGGCCTCCGATCTGGCGGCATTGCGGCGGGCAGCGACGGGACGCGAGCCGTGGCGGAGCCTGGATGAACTGGCCGATACGGCCGAGTTCCGGCGCTTCGTCGAGGCGGAATTTCCGGCCATCGCCGAACGCCTGCCGTTCAGCCTCGACCGACGCACCTTGTTGAAGCTGATGGGCGCGTCACTCTCGCTGGCCGGTCTGACCGCCTGCAGCGAGGCCGAACGCATCGTGCCTTACGTGCGCCAGCCGGAAGACATTGTTCCCGGAAAGCCGCTCTATTATGCGACGGCCCTTTCCAGCGATGGCTACGGCATCGGCGCGGTTGTCGAGAGCCATGAAGGGCGGCCGACCAAGGTCGAGGGCAATCCGGATCATCCGGCCTCGCGCGGCGCTACCGACGCTATCATGCAGGCGGCGGTGCTGTCGCTGTTCGATCCCGAACGGTCTCGCACCCCGCTCAGGCAAGGCGAACCTGCGAGTTACGGCGACTTTCTCAAAGACATGGCGAAGCTTGCCGGGGGATTGGCCGCTTCGGGCGGGCAAGGTTTGGCACTGCTGATCGAGGCGACAACATCGCCGACGACCAAGGCGCAGATCGGATCGCTTAAGCAGCGCTACCCCAAACTTCGCGTCTTCAGGCACGACCCGCTTGCGGCCAGCGCGAAAGAGCAGGCAACGGCCAAACTGTTCGGCAGGCCACTGACACCGATCTACCATTTCGACCGCGCCGATGTGATCGTCAGCCTTGATGCCGATTTCCTCGGCGAAGGGCCGGGACGTCTGGCCTATGCCCGCGATTTCGCGCAGCGGCGGCGCGTGCGCAAGCCGACGGACACGATGAACCGTCTCTACGTCGTCGAGTCGACGCCCACAATCACGGGTGCGGCGGCGGATCATCGCCGTGCCGTCAGACCGAGTCTGGTGGAAGGCATTGCGGCGGCGATCAAGGCAGCTCTCGAAGGCGGGCACGATGCGGCGAGTTTGCCGTCGCTCGGCATGGAATACGCGCTTGTCGACGATCTCCGCGAGGCCGGCCGCAATGCCCTGGTGGTGCCCGGCACGCACCAGACGCCGTTCGTGCATGCCGTGGCCTTTGCCATGAATGCCAGGCTTGGAGCCGTCGGCAACACGCTGGATTTCATCGAGCCGCCGCACGCCATGCCGATCGACGGCGATCTTGCCGCGCTTTGCCAGGCCACCACGAGCGGATCGGTCGACAGCGCCATCGTGCTCGGCTCCAATCCCTTGCACACGGCGCCGTCGGACGTCGATGTGCGCAACGCCTTTTCGAAGCTGAAGCTTCTCGTCCACTGGGGACTCTATCGCGACGAGACCGCATTTCTGGCGCAGTGGCACATTCCCGCCGCGCACGAGTTGGAGAGCTGGAGCGACATCCGTGCCTATGACGGCACGGTCTCGATCGTGCAGCCGCTGATCCAGCCTCTGTTCGGCGGCAAGAGCCTGCATCAACTGCTGGCGGCGCTCGGCGGTGAGTTCGATGCCGATATGCAAGCCCTGGTGCGCCCGACATGGGCTGACATGGACGAGGCAGGCTGGCGAAAGGCATTGCGCGATGGCGTCGTGCCGAACAGCGTCACTGCTCCTGTCGTCGTCTCGATGCCTGCGGATATCGGCGATCCCGCGCCGCATGCTCCTGTTGCCAATCGGCTGGAGGTTCGCTTCGAGGCCGATCCCTGGCTTCGCGACGGCCGCAACGCCAATTCGCCGTGGCTGCAGGAGTTGCCCCGCCCGCTGAGCAAGCTCGTCTGGGGCAATGCGGCCCTGATCTCGCCCGCGACCGCACAGCGCCTGGGGCTCGAAAACGGGCAGATCGTCAATCTGGCGCGAGGCGGCAAGGATCTCGACGCGCCGGCCTGGATCATGCCCGGACAGCCTGACGACACGGTGACGCTGTCGCTCGGGTTCGGGCGCAAGATCGGTTCGGTCGCCGCGTTGTCCGGTGGCTACGACGCCTTGATCCTGCGTACCACAGAGGCTCCGTGGTTTGCCGATGGCCTCGTGTTGTCCGCGCGCGACGGGTCGGCGCGGGTGGTGACGACCCAGCACCACCAGGCGATGGAAGGCAGGGCGATCGTGCGGCACGCGACGCTCGACGCCTTCAGGCAAGATCCGCATTTCGTGCGTGACGGTGTGCTGCCGACGGAGACGGAATCGCTGTACCGCGACTGGACCTACGACCAGGAAGCCTGGGGCATGTCGATCGACCTCTCGGCCTGCATCGGCTGCATGGCTTGCGTATCGGCCTGCCAGGCCGAGAACAACATCGCGACCGTCGGACCGGATGAAGCCGCCCGCGGTCACGAAATGCATTGGCTGCGCATCGATCGTTACTACGCCGGCGCGGTCGACGACCCCGACACCTTCTTCCAACCCGTGCCTTGCATGCATTGCGAGAAGGCGCCCTGCGAGGCGGTCTGTCCGGTCAACGCGACGATCCACACCCATGACGGCCTGAACGCGCAGGTCTACAACCGCTGCATCGGCACGCGCTACTGTTCGCAGAACTGCCCTTACAAGGTGCGCCGCTTCAATTTCCTCGAGTACCAGGAGTTCGACAAGGACAGCGCCGGGCCACAGCAGGCCGTGCATAATCCTGACGTCACCGTGCGCTCGCGCGGCGTCATGGAAAAATGCACTTATTGCGTCCAGCGCGTTGCCGAAAAGCGCATCCGCGCACAGATCGAGAACCGCGAAATCGCCGATGGCGAAGTCGTCACCGCTTGCCAGCAGGCATGCCCGACACAGGCCATCACCTTTGGGGACCTCAACAGGAAGGGTTCTCAGGTATCGCGCGAGAAAGCCGCGCCGCATGACTATGCCCTGCTCGAACAGCTGAACACCCGGCCGCGCACCACCTATCTCGGCAAGATCACCAATCCGAACGCCGGGATCGGCGGCAAGCCAGGCACAGAGACCGGCGATGGCTGAAGCGGTCGCCGTCAGAGCCGGAAAAGCCCAGCCGCAAGCGCCGGTGCTGCGGGGGCGCCATGATTTTCCCGAGATCAGCGGCCGTATCAGCGCGATCGTCCTGCAAGGTAAGCTGCCGCGCTTCTTCTGGGCGGCGTTCTTCGTCTGCTTCGCCTTCGTGCTGCTGTTCCTCTATTCCATCACCTACCTGATTTCGGTCGGCGTGGGCGCTTACGGCGTCAACATTCCTGTCGTCTGGGGCACGATGATTTCCAGCTTCGTCTGGTGGATCGGCATCGGCCATGCCGGCACGCTGATCTCGGCGGTGCTGCTTTTGCTGCGCCAGCCCTGGCGTGCCTCGATCAACCGCTTCGCCGAGGCGATGACGCTGTTTGCCGTGGCAATGGCCGGGCTCTACCCGATCCTGCATCTCGGCCGGCCATGGTTCTTCTACTGGCTGCTGCCCCTGCCCAACACCCATATGCATTGGCCACAATGGCGCAGCCCGCTGGTCTGGGATTTTGCCGCGATTTCCACCTACGCCAGCGTGTCGCTGCTGTTCTGGTACATGGGACTGCTGCCGGATCTCGGCGTGCTGCGCGACCGCGCCAGATCGCGCGCCGGCCAACTCTTCTACGGCATCCTGGCGCTTGGCTGGCGCGGCTCGGCCTACCATTGGGCACGCTATCGGACCGTCTATTTCCTGATGGCGGCGCTTGCCACACCGCTCGTCGTGTCGGTGCATTCGATCGTCGCTCTCGATTTCACCTATGCCATCACGCCGGGCTATCACTCGACGATCTTCCCGCCTTACTTCGTTGCCGGCGCGCTGCTCTCCGGCTTTGCCATGGTGCTGACCATCGCCATTCCCTTGCGCTGGGCCTTCGCGGTCGAAGACCTGATCACGTTGCGCCACATGGAGAACGCCGCCAAGCTGATGATCGCGGCCGGCATGATCGTCATCTACGGCTACGCCTCGGAGGCATTCTTCGCCTGGTATTCCGGGCAGCCCTATGAGCGCGCGATGATGGCCCAGCGCGCAGTCGGTCCTTACGCGCCATTGTTCTGGATCATGCTGTTTTGCAATTGCATCGTGCTGCAGCTGCTCTGGCTGCGCCGCGTGCGGCTCAACATGCCGGTTTTGTTTTCGATCGCGCTGGTCATCAACATCGGCATGTGGCTGGAGCGCTATGTCATCGTGGTGACCGGTCCGAGCCGTGACTACCTGCCGTCGTCCTGGGGCGAGCAGTCTCTGACCTGGCTCGATTTCGGCATCCTGTTCGGTTCGATCGGTGCCTTCTTCGCGCTGGTCTTCCTGTTCATCCGCATCCTGCCGGCGATCACCATCTTCGAGGTCGAGGAATTGGTCGAAGAGAAAAGCGGGGCCGCATGAGCCTCCATGGCGTCATCGCGGCATTCGCCGATCCCGATGCGCTGACGCAGGCGGCGCGGACGATGCGCGACAAGGGTTACCGGCGCATGGATGCGTTCTCGCCCTTCGAGGTGCGCGGCCTTGGCGAAATTTTGGGCATGCCAAAGACGCGGCTGCCATGGGCGGTGCTGGCGGGCGGCATTGCCGGCGGGCTGCTGGTTTATGCACTGATCCTCTATTCGGTCGAGATCGACTATCCCGTCAATGTCGGCGGCCGGCCGCTGCATTCCTGGCCGCCTTTCATGGTGATCGCCTTCGAGGCAGCCATACTGGGCGCGGCTCTGGCCGGCTTCGTCGGCATGCTCCGCGCGAACGGTTTGCCGCAATATTACCATCCGGTGTTCAACGCCAAAACGTTCACCTACGCGCAGGGCGGCAAGTTCTACCTTCTCGTCGAAGCCGCCGATCCGAAATACCGCAAGGGCATCACCAGGCGGCAGCTGACCCGGCTTGGCGCGGAGACAGTCGAGGATGTGGAGGCATGAGATGGCGGACGCCGCTCTTGCCATTCATCCTGCTGCTCGCTGGCTGCAAACAGGACATGGCCGACCAGCCACGCTACAATCCGCTCGAGGCCAGCAAGCAATTCGCCGACGGCATGTCGGCCCGGACGCCGGTCGATGGCAGCGTGGCGCGCGACACCGACCTCGCGGCAACGCCGGACCGATTTCCGTACCCGGTCACAATGGCGCTGCTCCAGCGCGGGCAGCAACGCTTCGACATCTTCTGCTCGCCCTGCCATGACCGCACCGGCGACGGTCATGGGATGGTGGTCCAGCGCGGTTTCCCGGCGCCGCCGAGCTATCATCAGGACGCGCTGCGCAAGGCATCCGATCGCCATTTCTACGACGTGATCACCAACGGCTATGGCGCGATGTATTCCTATGCCGCGCGGGTGCCACCGACCGATCGATGGGCGATCGTCGCCTATATCAGGGCCTTGCAATATTCACGCTACGCACCTGGCAAAGCGCTGCCGGATACGCTTCGCGCGAAACTAGATGCGGAGGCCGCGCGATGAGGCGTTTCGCATGGCCCGATGGTGTTTTTGCTCCGATGGTTGTTGCGGCCGCCGCGGGACTTCTGCTTTGCGGCATCGGGCTTTTTCTCAATCCGCAGGCAGCGCTTGCCGGTTGGCTGACGACAGCGCTGTTCCTGCTCGGACTGCCGCTTGGCGCGATGACTGTCCTGATGGTCCATGGCCTGACCGGCGGCCGCTGGGGCGACGCGCTGCGTCCGCCCCTGCGCGCCATCGTCGCGACACTGCCTGTGGGGCTGTTGTTGTTTCTACCTGTCCTCGCCCGGCTCGATCTGGTCTTTCCCTGGGCGGGAGCGGACCCTGCGATGCTGCCGGAAGCGGTGCGGCAAAAACTTGCCTATCTCAACGTGCCATTCTTCATCGGTCGCTTCCTGATATGTGCACTGGCGTGGCTGGTGCTCGCCTGGCTCGTCGTCGGCTGGACAGCGCCTGAGGGCGACAGATCCAGCCGCGGGACCGCTACCGGCTATGCGATCGGACTCGTCGTCCACGGCCTGGCAGCAACAGTGCTTGCCATCGACTGGATGCTGTCAATCGAGCCGGAGTTCACGTCGACCATCTACGCGCTGCTCGAAGCCGCTGCCGAAGTCGTCGGCGCGTGTGCATTGGCTCTGGTGGTGTTGGCAGCCAGCCGCGCGATCGAGACGATGCCCGGTGGCGAGGAGGACGTGGCGCTTGGCGAAGACGTCGCCAACATGCTGTTCGGCTTCATGCTGATGTGGACGTACCTGTCCTTCATGCAGTGGCTGATCGTCTGGGCCGGCGACCTGCCGGAAGAAATCCATTGGTACGTCCTTCGTGGCCGGAACGGCTGGCAATATCTGCTCTGGCTGCTGATCGCGCTGCAGTTCGTGGTGCCCTTCTTCGCCTTCCTCATACGTTCGGTCAAGCGCAGCCATCGCGGCCTGCTGGGGCTTGGCGCGGCCGTTCTTGCCGGACATTTCCTTGACGTCGTCTGGCGCGTTCGCCCGTCGCTGTCGGCAGCAGGCGCGCCGATGTCCTGGCCGGACCTGGCGGCGTTTGCAGGGGCGGGTGGCGCGTGGTGCGCGTGTTTCCTCTATCTCTGGGCGAGGCCAGATCGCATTGCTGTGTGGCGCAGGAGGCTGGTCCGTGGCTAAGGCCTCGCATCCCGAAACGCGTGATGTCTGGCCACGCGCCCTGCTGCTCTTCGGGGTCGCCCTGCTGGTCTTCCTGGCGCTTGCGGCGCTGGCGCTGAAGCTGATTTTCGACACGGCGCCATACTGGCCCTTGGTGAATGCCGAGAAGACCAGCCAAGCAGGTCCCGCATTACAACGCTTGCCGGGAGCCGACCTCGCGGCGTTCCGCAAGCGGGAAGATGAGGAACTCGGCAGGCTTGCCTGGGTTGATCGCGGTGCCGGCATAGCGCGCATTCCAATCCAAGACGCGATGAAGCTGGTTGCAGCGCAAGGTCTGCCGGACTGGGCAGGCGCGGCCGCTTCGCCAGGTCAGGATTGCGGCTTGCTCGAAGACCAGGTCCCACGCGCGCCACAGGCCAGCGATTGCCACGCCGGATCATTCACCGCGCAGCCAAACGACAAGGCACCCCAGCCGAGCCAAGCCGCACCGGCTCCGGAGGCGAGCCCATGACGCGTTTGGGGCTGCTGGTATTCTTGTTGCTTCTTCCAGCTGCCGCCAGCGCTTCGGCGCGGCCGTCTTTCGATCCGCAAATCGGCGCCCAGCTCGATCTCGACCGGGTTTTCAGAGATAGCTCCGGCAAGCTGGCGCCGTTGTCTGCTATCCTCGACGGTCGGCCGGCGCTCGTCATCTTCGGCTATGACAAGTGTCCCAATTTGTGCGGTGTAACACAGCAGGCGGTGGCCTCGGATCTGAACAAGACCGGCCTGGATCCTTCGACCTATCACGCGCTTTTCGTCTCGATAGATCCTTCCGAGGCCGTTGCAGACGCGGCCTCCGTCCGGAGCGAGGTCGCGCGGTCCGCCGGTGAGGCCGGCTTGTCGGCCTGGCGCTTTCTGACCAGTGCCGATGGCGGCGGTGCCGACCTTGCATCGGAGGCCGGCATCACCTTCGACCGACGTGACCGCATCGCCCAATACGTCCATCCGATCGCCGTCATCGCGCTGACGCCGCAAGGGCGGATCGCACAGGTGCTGCCGGCGCTGACTTTCGAGCCGCGCGATTTGAGGCTTGCTCTGGTCGAGGCGTCGGCGGGGCGGCTGGGATCGATCGCCGACCATGTTTTCCTGCTCTGCGCCGGCTTCGATAGCTCCAAAGGGCAGTACACCTCGACGATACAGGCGGTTCTGAAGATAGCGGGGCTGGCAACGCTGCTGGGGCTCTGTGCGAGCCTTTTCATGCTGACGCGGGGGAGGCGGGTTTGAGCTTCGGCATCCCCTTCACGCCGCCCGAGGCCTCGTCGATCGCCGGCAGCGTCGACATGTTGTTTTACACCTTGCTGGCATTCACCGCGGCCTTGGGGATCTTCCTGGCCAGCCTCGTCGTCTTCTATGCCATCAAGTATCGCGCCGGCTCCAAGGCGGAACGAACCGGCGAGCGCGCGCGCAGCCTGCCCCTGGAAGTGGCCTGGACAGCAGCGAGCCTGCTGATCGCTTTCGTCATCTTCGGGTGGGGCGCCGTGCTGTTCCTGCGCCGCGAACATCCGCCGCTCGACGCGCTCGAAATCGCCGGGCTCGGCAAGCAATGGATGTGGGAGTTCCGCCATCCCGGCGGCCAGCGCGAGATCAACGAACTGCATGTGCCGGTCGGAAAGACGGTGATCGTTTCGCTGGCATCGCAGGATGTCATCCACTCGTTCTTCGTGCCCGCCTTCCGGGTCAAGCAGGACGCCGTGCCGGGGCGCACCACCCATGTCTGGTTCATAGCTGACGAGCCCGGGCGCTATCATCTGTTCTGCGCGCAATATTGCGGCACGCAGCATTCGGAAATGGGTGGCTGGGTAACGGCGATGCCGCCGGAAGATTATGCGGCGTGGCTGGGAAACCAGGGCAAGGGCGACACGCTCGCGGCCGATGGTGAAAAACTGTTTCGGGCGCTCGGCTGTTCCGGCTGCCATGAAAAGTCCAGCAAGGTGAGGGCTCCGGATCTTGCCGGCATCTTCGGACGGCCGGTGGCGTTGGAGAACCAGCAGACAGTCATCGCCGACGAACGCTATCTGCGCGATTCCATCCTCGAGCCGAAGAAGGAAATCGCCGCCGGTTACGATCCGGTGATGCCGAGCTTCGATGGAATTGTCGACGAGGGCGAGATGCAGATGCTGCTCGCCTATCTCAAATCGCTTTCACCGCGGGCGGCAACCAGGAACGAGGCGACCCAATGAGCACCGAAGCGCTGAGGCCTTCGAGCTATCTTGGCGAGGGCGCCGGTCCCGCCGCATGGCTGTTGACCGCCGACCACAAGCGCGTCGCCTGGCTCTATTTGATGTCGCTTACGGCTTTCTTCTTCCTCGGCGGCGCCTTTGCCGTGCTGATGCGCGTGGAACTTGCCACGCCTGCCGGCGACCTCGTCTCCGACGATACCTATAACCGATTGTTCTCCCTGCACGGCATCATCATGGTGTGGTTTTTCCTGGTGCCGTCGATCCCGGCGACATTAGGCAATTTCCTTTTGCCACTGATGATCGGCGCGCGCGATCTCGCCTTCCCGCGCCTCAACCTCGCCAGCTGGTATGTGTTCATCCTCGGCAGTGCCTTTGCCCTGGCCTCGGTGCTCGCCGGCGGCGTCGACACGGGCTGGACGTTCTACACGCCGCTCTCGACGCTCTACGCCAACGGCTTCGTCTCCATGGCGGCGCTTGGCGTCTTTATCGTCGGTTTCTCGACGATCATGACCGGCATCAATTTCATCGTCACCATCCACACCTTGCGCGCGCCGGGACTGACCTGGTTCCGGCTGCCGATCTTCGTCTGGACGATGTACGCCACCGCGCTGGTGATGGTGCTGGCAACGCCGGTGCTGGCGGCCTCGCTGATCCTGATCGTGCTTGAGCGGGTGTTCGGCATCGGCATCTTCAACCCGGCGCTCGGCGGCGACCCGTTGCTATTCCAGCATCTGTTCTGGTTCTATTCGCACCCGGCCGTCTACATCATGATTTTGCCAGGCATGGGCGTGGTCTCGGAGGTGCTGCCCTGCTTCAGCCGCCGGCCGCTGTTCGGCTACAAGGCCGTTGCCCTGTCCTCAATGGCAATCGCGGTGTTCGGCTTCCTCGTCTGGGGCCACCACATGTTCGTCTCCGGCCAATCGGCCTATGCCGGGGTGCTGTTCTCTTTCCTGTCGTTCTGCGTCGCCATCCCCTCAGCCATAAAAGTGTTCAACTGGAGCCTGACGCTGCGCAAGGGCGAGATCACCTTCGAGACGCCGATGCTTTACGCGCTGTTCTTCCTGGCGCTGTTCACCTTCGGCGGGCTGGCTGGTCTGTTCCTGGCGGCCCTCGCCATCGACGTCCACGTCCACGACACCTACTTCGTCGTGGCGCATTTCCACTACATCATGGTTGGCGGCATGGTGACGGCCTACATGGCCGGGCTGCATTTCTGGTGGCCGAAGCTGACCGGCCGCATGTATTCCGAGACGTGGGGGCGGATCGCGGCGACCGTCACCTTCCTCGGCTTCAACCTGACCTTCTTCCCGCAATTCGTGCTCGGTTTTATCGGCATGCCGCGGCGCTATCATACCTATCCGCCCGAATTTCAATTCTGGCATGTCCTGTCGTCGGCCGGCGCGGTGGTGCTGGCATTTGGCTACCTGATGCCGTTGTTCTATCTCGGCTGGTCGACGTTTCGAGGTGCGCGAGCGCCCGCCAATCCGTGGGGCGCGACCGGGCTCGAATGGCAGACGGCTTCACCACCGCCACCACATAATTTCGACACCATGCCGAGCGTCAGCCGGCCCGCTTATGACTATGCGATGAAGGGGTTGCAGCACGAGACGTTCAGTCCGCATAAGGACAAAGCCTGATGCGTTCATCCACCGAAAGTGTCGCCTTCGATACAAAGGCCCGCGAGAAGGCCGCCGACACGTTCGGCATGTGGGTGTTCATCGGGTCCGAGGCGATGCTGTTCGGCGCGATCCTGCTGGTGTTCCTGATCGCAAGGACCAGCTACGGCACGGCTTTTGCCGCTGCTTCACAACGCCTGTCGCTGCCGCTCGGCACGCTGAACACGGCCGTTCTTTTGACCAGCAGCTTTGCAATGGTGCTTGCTCACATGTTCACGGCCAGGCGGCGTTGGCGCCCGGCTGTCTGGGCCTTGATCTGCACGAGCCTGCTTGGAATTGTTTTTCTATTCGTCAAGGCCGTCGAGTACGGCAGGGAATTCAAGGAGGGCCTGGCGCCGGTTCTTGGGGCGCCGTTCAGTTTCACAGGCCCCGATCCGACCCACGCCGAGTTCTTCTTCGCGCTTTATTTCGCCATGACATCGCTGCATGCGCTGCACCTGATATGTGGCATCGCCGTGATCGCCGGCATGCTGCTGCTTTGGCCAGGAACCACGGAGGCCAGCCGCATCCATCGTGTCCAGGCAATCGGGCTTTACTGGCATTTCGTCGATATCGTCTGGGTCTTCCTGTTTCCCGTTCTCTATCTGATCAACCGATGAGCCACATCCGCAAACTTATAGTCGCTTATCTCGGGCTGCTGGCCTTGCTGGCATTGACGGTGGGCTCGTCGTTCCTCGACCTCGGCGGATTGAACTCCGCGCTCAACCTGGTGATCGCCGCGGCCAAGGCCGCGATCATCGCCACTCTGTTCATGCGCCTGACCAGCGAGGGCATCTTGCCCCGGCTGGCGGTGGCGGCGACAGGCCTGTGGCTAGCCGTTCTGTTTGGCTTGACGTTGATCGGACAATAAGGCCGAGCCTGCCAAATTTGATTCAGCGACGCCGCAATCACAGCGCAACCAGGATATTCGCTACCGGTCAGGACTCGGCGACCGGAGCCTTCCGGTTGACTGGCTTGTTAAGGAAAAGCTAATGGACTGGCGGTTTCGCCGCGAATTCGCCCCGATCTTTGACGAGAGCGGTACCGACGACCATGCCCGCATAATTTTTCAACCCTTGCGGAGAAAACAAAGTCCCGATGATCTCGGACAAAGCCACAGTTGGCGTCGTGGTGCCGATGTTCAATGCCGAGCGAACCATTCGCTCTACCCTGACCAGCATCTGCCGGCAGAGCTACCAGACATTGGACATCGTCGTGGTCGACGATGGATCGACGGACGGGTCCGCATCGATCGTGGCCTCCTGCGCCGAGAGGGATCGGCGCATACGCCTCATAGGGCAGTCAAATGGCGGTGTCGCGCACGCTCGCAACAGCGGTGCCGCTTCTACTGACGCAGAGTTTCTGGCGTTTGTCGACGCGGATGATCTTTGGGCTCCATCCAAAATAGCACTTCAGTTGGGCACCTTGAGGGACGGTGGCTCGTCAGCAGGCCTGGCCTATTGTTGGTTTGCGCATATCGACGAGGACGATCGGGTGTTCTCGCTGCACAATCAGCCCGATGCCCAAGGTCACGTTCTCCAGCGCATGTGCAGACAAAATTTTGTCGGTAACGGAAGTTCGATGCTTGTCCGCCGCTCCGCATTCGAGCGAGCCGGACAATTCGATCCGTCGCTGCGAGCCAGGAGCGCACAAGGCTGCGAGGACCTTCTGATGTGTCTGAGAATAGCGGAAAGTTACGAGTTCCGCGTCGTGCCCCAGTACCTCGTGGGTTACCGGATGACGAATTTCAACATGTCGAGCGATGTCATGCAGATGCTTCGTTCCTGTGAAATCGTCCTTGCCGAGTTTCGTCGAAAATATCCGCAATTCGAAAGCGATCTCGATGCCCATCTGATCGACATGATCCAGTGGCTTGCCACAAGAGCTTTGATTGAGGGACGGTTTCGCGCGGCCGGCAGCCTGTTGAAGACGTCAGTCACCCTGGACCCGCGCACGACGATTTCGTGTTTGCCCGACATGGTAAACTCATATTGCCGGGCCAGGCTGGTTCCTCGCTGGATCAAGGTTGGCATGAAACGGATGCTACGCACGGACGCCGAGTTTCGGCCTGTTTACGGCGAAATTAGCTGGTGAAGATGTCATCCACCCCAGACGGGCACGCGAATATACTGAAAGCGGAACTGCGCGAGATGTTTGGCGTGGACGGCTGCGCGGGTGTCCGCCATGTGGATTTGGACATCCAAGATGCTCCCGAAGGCTGCGATGCCGGCATGATCGTCTTGTGGCGCGGCGGACTGCCGGTCGGGCATTTGCTCAGGGCGAGCGACGGGGAGTGCCGCATTGCCCCAATGGCGACCGCTCGAGACTCAAGCCTGATTGCACCGGTTCTGGACCTGCCGAGCGCCAGCGTGGTCATCTGCACGCGCGACAGGCCGAACGAATTGCGGCGCTGCCTCGCCTCGCTTCCTCTGCAAACCTTCCCGCCTGAAGAGATCATTGTGGTCGACAACGCATCGAGAGGCAGCGAAACGCGCGAGGTAGCGCTCGCTGCCGGCGCAATCTATGTGCGCGAGGATCGACCTGGCCTGGATATAGCCCGCAACCGGGGAGCCTTGCGTGCAACCTCGCAGATCGTTGCATACACTGATGATGACGTTCTGCTTCATCCGCAATGGCTTGAGCGGCTGGTCACGGCATTCGACAGCCCCTCGATCGGCGCGGTGACGGGCCTCGTATTGCCCGCCGAGCTTGCTACCGAAGCGCAGCGCTATTTCGAGACATTCTGGAGTTTCGGGCAGGGCTATACACCTCGAATTTTCCGCGCGGCCGATTTTTCCGCCAGCAGGCACGAGGTGTTCCCAGCCTGGAAAATCGGGGCCGGCGCCAGCATGGCGTTCCGGCGCGACGTGTTCGACCATGCCGGGTTGTTCGACGAGCGCCTCGACGTCGGTCAGGCCGGATGTTCGGGCGATTCCGAATATTGGTACCGGCTGCTCGCCAATGGATATGACTGCCGTTACCAGCCCACCTCCGTCGCGTTCCATTTCCACAGGCGGACCATGGAAGGCTTGGCCAAGCAAATCTACTCCTACATGCGCGGTCACTCAGCGGCGTTGCTCGTCCAGCACGAACGGACCGGCGTCAAGGCGAATTTGACGCAGGTTCTCAAATGGAAGCCACTTTGGTACCTTGGCAGGGTTCGCAGGAGGCTGCTTGGACGCAGGGTCCCTGAGGACCATTTCCTTTGGCAGGAAATCGCCGGCTATGCTTCGGGAATCCTGTTCTACCTCCGAACCAGGCGCGGGTAAGACGGCGTGGCGCATAATCCCTTGGTTTCAATCGTGGTGCCGGCGCGGAACGCGGGGCTCACGCTGACACAAGCGCTCGATTGCCTCCTCGGTCAGGGCATCGCTGATTGGGAGGCGATCATCATCGACGATGGCTCGACGGATAATACCGCACAAATCATCGCCGGTTATGTTGAGCGCGATGCCCGGTTTCGGACAGCGAACTCTTGTGCCCATAGCGCCGCGGGGGCGCGCAATGAAGGGATTTCGATGGCGCGTGGCCGCTGGCTGATGTTCCTGGATGCGGACGATTGGGTGGACGCCGGCTTCCTCGCAAAGATGCTGGCCGCACTGGAGGCCGCGCCGGATGCCGTGGCTTGCTATTGCGGTTCCCGGCGCGTGATGCCCGATGGCGCACTGACCCCGTCGAGCATCGCGACCGAGGTTGCGATTGAACCCTTCGAGGCATTCGCGCGCCGATGTGCCATCCGCACGCACGCGCTGCTGATCGACCGGGAAACAATCGTCGAGTTGGGCGGCTTTGATGTGTCGCTGCACACCTGCGAGGACTGGGATTTGTGGCAGCGCGTCGCACGTCAAGGCAAACCTTGGGTGATGGTCGACGAGCCGCTCGCTTTTTATCGGGCAAGTCCCAACTCGCTCACCCGCCATTCGAGGCAGATGCTGGCAGACGCGGAAATCGTTATCGCCCGCGGCTTTTCCGCCGACTCCAGGGTCAAGCATCCAGCGTCGGCGCATGCCAATGGGGCGATCTCGGCGGACGGCCGCACCGCTTCCCAAGCACTGGCGTGGTTCGCCTTGTGGAACGCTGCGTCGGATTGCGGCAGCGGTGGTGGCTCGATCGACCCGCGGACCCTGCGTGCGCTCCCGGCCAGATATGATTGGGCGCGTGAGATCGCCAAGGTGGTTTTCGACGGCCTGATGGTGGGAAGCCTATCGGTGCCGGAGCAATTGGCTTCCAGGTGGGACAGGTTCGGCGGCCCCTTGAGCGGGCTGATCATCGACCTCGGCCAAGTCTGGGGCGATCCCGTGGCGGGTCGCCGCGTACAATATCACCTTGAGCAAATGCTTCTCGACTTCGACGATCTTGCCGCGCCGCGCCCGCTGGCGCTAACGCTCGGCATTCGCGTCGATGCTCGAAATCCGACCTCGACCGAATTGCCGGAAGGGATCGATCAAATCTACGCCTACCTGATGATCGACGGCAAGATCGAGGCTCTGGTGCAGTTCGGTGCGCTCGGGAGAGTGACGAGGCGTCATTGGATTGAACTGATTCTGGATTTCGTGACTCCTCAGGAGGTCATACGCGGCCTGTCGGGCTACCAGCGCATGGCGTTTCGCCTCTGGCGGCTGGCGGGCCGATCGCCTGCACCGGATCCACGACAGAACGCCGGAGCCGACAAGCAGGATAAGTTTGCAGCAGACGCATTGCTGTCGGCGGCGGGACGCCGGTCTGATCCGGGCAGCCACTACGACAGACTGGCGCGGTTGGCAGCGGAAGCCGAAGGGCTGGTGCGTTCGAGTGCCGAGGCGATAGAACCTCTTGCGCCGCCGCGCCGTGTCCGGGCCGAGAGTGGGCGCGACAATGATCGCGCGTCGTTCTGGGATCGCCATTTCGCGACTGAGGATCCCTGGAACTACGGCTCGGCCTATGAGCAGGAAAAATACGAGCGGCAGCTCGAAATTCTGCCGGCCGGTCCCATAGGACGGGCGCTTGAACTGGCCTGCGCGGAGGGCCACTTCACGCGGCAACTGGCGCCGCTGGTGGGCCATTTGACCGCAACCGACATTTCCGCCGTAGCCGTCGAACGCGCGCGCGCGCGCTGCTCGGACCAGCCGAATGTCGAGTTCGCCGTGCTGGATTTCGCCGCGGATATCCTGCCGGGTGGAATGGACCTGATCATTTGCTCGGAGGTGCTTTATTTCCTGGACGATCCCGCCGAATTGCGGCAACTCGCCTCAAAACTCGTCGCGGCGTTGGCGCCTGGCGGCAGTCTTGTCAGCGCAAACGCATTCGTGCTTCGGGACAATTTGGAACGGACGGGCTTCGATTGGGATAACAAATTCGGCGCACAGGTGATCTCACAGACGCTGGCGGCGACGGAGGGCCTCGTCCTCGAGCGATCGATCCAGACCGATCTCTACCGCATCGACCGCTTCCGCCGCGTGTCACCTGAGGATGTGGCAACGGAACCGACGATCGACCACGTCCCAATCCGCGCGCCGATCGAAATGGAGGTCGCGCGAAATATCGTCTGGGGCGGGGCGCGGGCGCTGCGCCGCGAGGTCGCGCGCAGCGAGCGGCGGCAACGCATCCCTGTTCTCATGTATCACAGCATCTGCGATGACGGTCCGGCCGCGCTCGCCCGTTATCGGTTGACGCCCGCCGCGTTTGCCGACCAGATGGCATGGCTGCGCGCCAATGGCTTTCACACGATCATTTCCGATCAGCTGGAATGGTTCGTCGCCAACCGCCATCCTTTCGTTGGCCGCCCGGTGCTTATCACCTTCGATGATGGTTTTCAGAACTTTGCCGACCAAACCTGGCCGATCTTGCGAGCCAACGACTTGACCGCGGAAGTGTTCCTGGTGACGGACCTGGTGGGGGAAAGCGCGCAGTGGGATGCCGACCGCGGTCCACCGGCGCCGCTCATGGATGCCGGGACGGTGCGTCGCCTCGCCACCGAAGGTGTATTCTTCGGAAGCCATCTGGCGACGCATCGCGCGATCGATGGTCTTTCGAGCTCCGACCTGGCCGCTGAGCTGTTACGCTCACGGATGTTCATCGAACGGTGGACCGGCCGGCCGACGATGGCGTTCGCGGCACCTTTCTCGGTCACCGACCGACGGCTTGGCCGGCTGGCGAAGGAGTGCGGCTATCGGATCGGCTTTGGCGGCCGACATGGGCCGGCGGACCTCGATTGCGATCCGATCGACCTTCCCCGCATCGAGATTCGCGGCGATCGTTCGCTCGATGACTTTGTTGCCATTATAGAGGCCGTCCTTGAATGAACGGCGAACCGGTCAGCGTCATCATCCCCGCGTACAACGCGCAAGATACGATCGACGAGACGCTCCGCAGCGTTCGTTCGCAGTCCTACAAGGCGCTTGAGATCATTGTCGTCGACGATGGCTCGCGCGACCAGACTGTTGCCATCGCCCGGCGTCACATGGAGATCGACCCGCGCGTGCGGCTGATCGAGCAGGCAAACGCCGGCGTGGCCGCTGCCCGCAACAGGGGATGGCAAGCGGCGCGATCTGATCTGATCGCCTTTGTCGACGCCGACGATCTCTGGGCGCCGACCAAGATCGAGCGGCAGATGGCTGTGCTCGATCGGACGGACGAGAAAGTAGGGCTCGTCTACTGCTGGTATCTGGTGGTCGATGCCCAGAGTGCGGTGACCGATGACCGGCATCGGCCAAACTGGCGGGGCGAAGTGCTTGAACGCCTCTTCCACGGCAATTTCGTTGGTAACGGCAGCGCCGCCCTAGTACGCCGACAGGCACTGATAGACGCCGGCGGTTTCGAGAGCGGGCTGCGAGAGGCCGGTGCGCAGGGTTGTGAAGATATCCTCTTCTATTGTCGCGTCGCCGAAGGGTACCACTTCGAAGTCGTCGAAGAGCCGCTGGTCGGGTATCGCTATCTGCCGGGAAATATGTCGAGCGACATGACTCGCATGCTGCGATCCTGGATGCTCGTGGTGGACGAGATGCTCGGCCGCCACCCGGATGCGGCACCGACGCTGCGTGAGGGCCTGCATTTCTATTCGGCCTGGCTCCTGGAGCGAACGTTGCGTCAGAGGCAACCGCGCTATGTACTCCCGATCCTGTCACTGTTGCTCCGCCACCATCCGGTGATCGCCATGCGGATAATCGCGTTCGATTTGCCGTGGATCGGTACGCATCTGGCCAAGCGTGTCGTGACGAGGCTGGCGCGCGGTCGGGGGCCGATCCGCCCGCGGGTGACCACGCGCTTCCCGATCGGGGACCTGAAATGAGCGACGCCAAGGACGCAATACGCCGCGGTGCGGTCCGTGCTTCGTTGCGCGATCTTTCACACCTGCTTCGCATCGTTGGAAAGCCGCGCTGGGCGACCCCCGTGCTGCTGGCGCTTGGTTTTCTGTCGTCCTTGGCCGAGACGCTCGGCATCACCCTGATCCTGCTGTTCCTCTATCTGGTGTCCAACCGGATCACGGAGGCAGGAGGTGGCCTTCAAGGTCGAGCGCTGGGCCTGGCAGTCGCCTGGTTCGGTAGTCCTACCCGGCTCGCCTTCGCGATCCTGCTGCTCATCCTCGTGCGTGGTGCACTGGCGCTGGTATATTCGTTGATCAGCTCCAGCATTGGTGAACGGATCAGCGAACGGTCGCGAAACCTCGTCCACCAACAATATCTCAGGGTCGCTTTCGGAACCATCCAGCAGCACGAGCAATCGCAACTCATGGAGGTGCTCGGGACGGAATCGTGGTTGGTCGCGCAGGCTTATGGCGCGGTCACCCGGCTCATCATAAATAGCTGCTCGATCTTCGTGTTCGCAGTCTTCCTGCTCACGATCTCCTGGAAGATCCTGCTGATCGCAGCTCTCGGCTCAATTGCGATCTCCTCGATCCTGCGCATCTTTTCGCGGCCCGCGCGTGACCTGGGCCATCAGGTGAAGAAGATCCATCAATCGCTCGGCGAGCACATGCTCATGACGCTCCAGGCGTTGCGCACCATCCGCGCCTACGGACAGGAGGCGCTTCATCAGCGCCGCTTCGTGCAATCGTCGGCGGCCGCGCGCAACGCTTCCTTGTCCATGATCCGCCTGTCGTCATGGATCGGGCCAACCACCGAGATCGGCTACCTCGGAATGTTGGGCTCCATCGTTCTGGTCTCGGGGTGGTGGCACATCAGCTTCGAGGTGACGCTGGCCGCGGTCGCGCTGCTGTATCGATTGCAACCGCATACCCAGGAGTTCGAAAGCAACCTGCTGTTTCTGGCGCAGATGCAGCCGCAACTGCGCTCGGTCCTGGAGATGATCCAGTCCGAAGACAAGGACTATCCATCGCAGGGAACAATCGCGCTCAGGAATTTGGACGCGAGTATCGTCTTCGAGCGCGTAACCTTTGGATATGATCCAAACGCGCCGGTGCTCACGGACCTGTCGCTCGAGATCCCAGCCGGAGTAACCACGGCCCTGATCGGCGCAAGCGGCGCCGGCAAGACCACGATCGTCAATCTCCTCCTGCGGCTATACGAACCGACCTTCGGAGAGATCAAGATCGACGGTACCCGGCTCCAGGATATCAGGCGGGACGATTGGCTTTCCAAGATCGCGGTGACCGGGCAGGACGTCGACCTGGTCGAGGGCACGGTGACGGAGAACATCCGAATGGCCAAGGCCGATGCGACCGAAGAAGAGGTCCTTGCCGCCGCCCGCAGCGCGGGTGTCGCGGCATTCGTCGAGGACCTTCCCGACGGTTACGACACCTGGATCGGACAGGAAGGACTGCGATTTTCCGGTGGCCAGCGTCAGCGCATCGGCCTCGCGCGAGCTGTATTGCGCGATCCGGACTTCCTGATCCTGGACGAGGCGATGAACGCGCTCGACACCGCGCTCGAGGACCAGGTGCGGCGTGCGATTGACAGAAAGCTTGGCAACAGGACCATTTTGCTGATCACGCACCGGATCGAAACGGCGCGTGACGCCGCAAACGTCATTTGGATAGAGGACGGTAGAGTGAACAGCCAAGGGCTCGCTTCTCTCGTCGTTCCTCAATATCAACGTCGCCAGCACGAAATCGTACGTGCCTCGGAGGCCGAGGATAAGTGATCCCTACTTGGGGACGCCGGTTTCCGGATGACGGCGCAGGCCAGCCGGCCGTCTGGCGTAGCTATCACAATCGGCCGCGATACCAAGCCAGTGCCGTCTCGACGATCCTGTCGATTCCAGATTGCTCGGGCACCCAGCCGAGTTCCCGGTGCGCCTTGCCGGCCGCGGCCACGAGCGCCGGCGGGTCGCCAGCCCTGCGCGGACCGTAGACCACCGGAACGCGCGATCCCGAAGCCCGGTTCACCGCATCGACCAGTTCCTTCACCGTCGTTCCGGTTCCGGTTCCGAGATTGTAGACGTCGACACCCTTGTCGCGGAGGAGCTTCTCCCCTGCCAGGACGTGGGCACGCGCGAGATCGGTGACATGGACATAGTCCCGCACCGCGGTTCCATCGCGGGTATCGAAGTCGGTGCCGTTGACGGTAAAGATCCGGCCCGGCCTGACCGCCGCCTCGATAGCGAGCGGTATGACGTGTGTTTCCGGTTCATGCCGTTCACCGATCTCGCCGTCGGGATCGCATCCGGCCGCGTTGAAATACCGGAGTACGACCGCGTTCAGACCATGGGCATGCGACAGGCTGTCCACCATCCGTTCTATGATGAATTTCGACCATCCGTAGGGATTGATGGGCGACTGCGGATGCATTTCGTCAATCGGCGAGCGAAGCGGTACGCCATAAGACGCGCAAGTGCTGGAAAAGATCAGCTTGTCGGCGCCGGCCTTCAGCATTTCCTCGAATAAGACCAGCGAGCCGAAACTGTTGTTTCGGTAATAGAGTTCCGGGCGCTCGACAGACTCGCCCACATAGGCGTAGGCGGCGAAATGCGCCACCACATCGGGCTTGTATTGTCGCAGCGCCGCCGACACGGCCGCGGCGTCGCAAATATCGCCCTCGACGAGCGGCCCCCATTTGACCGCGTCGCGCCAACCGCGCGAGAGATTGTCATATGCAATGACGGACCAGCCGGCTTCGGCGAAAGCCTTGCAACAATGTGATCCGATATAGCCCGCCCCGCCGGTGACCATGACTGTCTTCATTCGGCGGCCGCGGGCTGCAAATGCCCAGACGAAGCCAAGCCTTCGAAATAGGCGATGGTCTTGGCAAGACCATCGCGCAATGCGGTTTTCGGCTTCCAATTCAACTCGTGCAAGGCTGTCCCGATATCGGGTTGCCGCTGTTTTGGATCGTCGATCGGCAGCGGCATGAATTTAATCGTCGACCGGCTTCCAGTGAGCTCGATCACAAGATTGGCGAGTTCGAGCATCGTGAATTCGACCGGATTGCCAAGGTTGATCGGACCGGTAACATCGTCAGCCGTCCGCATCATGCGAACCAGACCTTCGATGAGATCGTCGACATAACAAAATGAACGTGTTTGCTGGCCCGTGCCGTACACTGTTATCGGCTCGTTCTGCAGTGCTTGCACGATGAAGTTGGAAATGACGCGGCCGTCGTCCGGACGCATCCTCGGGCCGTATGTGTTGAAGATGCGCGCGACTTTGATCCGCAGCCTGTGCTGTCGCCAATAGTCGAAAAACAGAGTTTCGGCACATCTTTTGCCTTCGTCATAACAGGAACGAGGTCCTATCGGGTTTACCCGGCCCCAATAGTCCTCGGTCTGCGGGTGAATTTCAGGATCGCCGTAAACTTCCGACGTGGACGCCTGAAGAATTTTTGCGCGAACGCGCTTGGCCAGGCCCAGCATGTTGATTGCCCCGTGGACGCTGGTCTTGGTCGTCTGGACCGGATCGAACTGGTAGTGAACCGGGCTCGCAGGGCAGGCGAGATTGTATATCTCATCAACCTCTACGTAGAGTGGAAACGTGACATCGTGGCGGATGATCTCGAAGGACCTGTTGTCGAGCAAATGCGAGACGTTTCTTCGGCTTCCGGTGAAGAAATTGTCGACACATATAACCTCGTGACCTTCGCCAAGCAGTCGCTCGCACAAGAACGATCCCAGGAAACCCGCGCCTCCAGTGACCAGGATTCGTTTTGCCACCTGCATTTGGGATCTCCAGGCCGATTTAAGATAACTGAGAAGAACTACCCTGACAGTTGGGCGACTTTTCGGCCTACCGCTTTCAATTTACATTACCGACAAGACATGTTGCCTAGGCGCGCACCCAGCTGGCTGGCTAACCGCCTGCTAACCAATTGATTTTCCAAGGGCTCTCCCGCCCTACGGGTCCACCATCAGCCTTGACTTAAGACGCCCGCGCGGGCCGATGCGGATGCGCTGCGTGCCCCCGGGCGTGGCCGCCAAAACGCCTTTTCAGCTTTCCTTGTTTGAGGTCGCCCGCGCCGGGAGTATTAGTCGCCACGGAATTCGTGAGGAGGAAGAGATGACGCTGAGCTTCGACCCGAGGGCGAAGGCCACGACGCTCTATCATGGCGAATTCCGGCCGATGTTCATCGGCGGCAAGTGGGTCGCGGCGCAGTCCGGCGAGGAGATGCAGGCGCTGAACCCGGCGACCGGCGAAGTGCTGGCGACGGTGCCGCGTGGCTCGGCCGTTGATATCGACGCGGCGGTGAGCGCGGCGCGCGCGGCGTTCGAAGGTCCCTGGTCCAAGTTCTCGCCCTACGAGCGGCAATGCGTGCTGCTCAGGATCGCCGACCTGTTCGAGACACATTGGGAAGAACTCAGCGTCACCGACACGCTCGACATGGGACTGCCGATCACGCGCACGCTGGCCAACCGGCGCCGCGTCATCGGCATGCTGCGCTTCTATGGCGGCATGGCGCCCGCGCTGCATGGCGAGGCGATCGACAATTCCATTCCCGGCGAGATCGTCACCTTCACAAGGCGCGAGCCTGTCGGCGTCGTCGGCGCGATCATTCCCTGGAATGCGCCGACCGCTGCCTCGATCTGGAAGATCGCGCCGGCGCTCGCCACGGGCTGCACCATCGTGCTGAAACCCTCGGAGGATGCATCGCTGACGCCGCTGCTGATCGCCCGGCTGATGCAGAAAGCCGGCGTGCCCGACGGCGTCGTCAACATCGTCACCGGAACCGGCGCCGAAGCGGGGGCGCGGCTCGCCGAACACCCCGACGTCAACAAGATCGTCTTCACCGGCTCGACGCTGACAGGCCAAGCGATCGCGCGGGCTGGGGTGACCAATCTCAAGCGGGTTTCGCTGGAGCTGGGCGGCAAGTCACCGATCATCGTCTGCCGCGACGCCGATATCGACAAGGCCGTTCCGATCGCGGCGATGGCGGTGTTCGTGCATTCGGGCCAGATCTGCATTGCCGGCTCGCGCCTGTTCGTGGCGCGCGAAATCCATGACGAATTCGTGCGCCGGCTGGCCGAGTTCGCCGGCAGGCTGCGCGTCGGCCACGGCATCGAGGCGGAAACCGAAATCGGACCTCTCATCAATGCGAGGCAAGCCGGCAAGGTGGAAGGCTACATCAAGGCCGGCAACGACGAAGGCGCCGAACTGGTCGCCGGCGGCTCGCGGCTGACAGGCGAACTCTATGATGGCGGCAACTTCATCGCGCCGACCGTGTTCGGCGCCGTGTCGGACACCATGACCATCGCGCGCGAAGAGATTTTTGGGCCGGTCATCTCGGCGATGCCGTTCGATACGCTCGACGAGGCCGTCGCCCGCGCCAACGCAACGCCTTACGGCCTGGCCGCCGGCATCTTCACCAGCCATCTCGGCACCGCGCACAAGCTGGCGCGCCGCATCAAGGCCGGCTCGGTCTGGGTCAACATGTACCATGCCATCGACCCGGCGGTGCCGTTCGGTGGCATGAAGATGTCCGGCTATGGTCGCGAAGGCGGCGTAGAGCACCTGCATGAATATCTGGAGACCAAGTCGGTCTGGATCCAGACCGACTAGGTCTCCCGACATTCAGGTGAGGCCGGGCGGCATTGCGTCCGGCCGCAAATCGCTGGCAACGCCCTGGTCCAGGAACTTCTCGTCATCTGAGGATTTGAATATAAGATGGAATCCAAACAGAAGGGTGCTTGCGATGACGACCAAACGGTTAGCGATCTGCGCTCTTGCCCTCGCAATGGGCTTCGGCATGTCTCCGTCGGCATTCGCGGGGGCCAAGCACCGTCATTACCAACAGGGCGAACAGGAACGCTACGTTCCCGCGAACGACGATCTCATCGATTTCCTGTTCGGCGGCCCGCGCTATTACGACCAGCAGTTGTTCACGACGGCTGCGGGGGCCTGCTCCTACCACCGGACTGGTCCGGACGGGTTTGCGATAAACAAGATCAACGATCACCACTGCGGGAAATAATCGGCTGCCGGCCATCAGGCCAGCACGGTGGAACGTGACACGATCCGCCGGTGCCGCTTCTCGTGCGGGTAGGCGCCTACGAGGCTCGCATCAGCTTGCCGTAGCGCTTGATCAGCCGGTCGCGCTTGAGGCGCGTCAGCCTGTGCGTCCAGAACAGCCCGTCGAGCTGATCGATCTCATGCTGGTGGCAAACCGCCAGCAGGCCCTCGGCATCCTCGAACCGCTCATTGCCATCCAGATCCTGATAGCGGACGTGTATGCGGGCGTGCCGCTCGATGTCCTCGGTGACGCCGGGCATCGAAACGCTGCCTTCCGCGCGACGGATCATCTCGGTGGAGGCCTGGATGACAGATGGGTTAACATAGACTCCTGGTTCTGCGGCGGAAGGAAGCTGGATCACGACCAGGCGTTTCAAGATGCCGATATGCGGGCCGGTGATGCCGATCCCGGGCGCCGCATGCATGGTGTCGATGAGGTCGCCGGCCAAACCGTGCAGGTCCCTGTCGAACAGCTCTACAGGCTCCGCGACGGCACGGAGGAGGGGATTGGGGAACCTCACGATTGGTCGAACCGCCACTGACCTCGTCCTATCTGCCAATTATCTTCGCCCGGTGAGACCGTAGGCGACCGGCGAACACTGGCATAGCCTGGCACGGCGCCATCACGGTTCCGCCAGGCCCGCACGGATTTCGGCATCGTGTTCGCCGCGCGCCGGGCTCTTGGCCGATGTCTTTTGTTCCCGTCCGGAAAAGCGCGGCGCGGCCGCTGCCTGAAGCGCGCCGTCCACCGTCTGCCACGTGCCACGTGCCGCCATGTGCGGATGCCGGGCGGCTTCATGGGGGCTGAGGACTGGACCGACGCAGGCGTCGGACCCTTCGAACAGTTTGGCCCATTCATCGCGAGGTCTCGTGGCAAAAATCGCCGCAAGCCGGTCGCCGAGCGCCGGCCAGAGATCGCGATCGAACTGGTTGGCGAATTGCGAATCGGCGGCGAGGCCAAGCCTGGCGAGGAAGAGCGCGTAGAATTTCGGCTCGATGCACTGGACGCTGATGAAGCCGTCATCCGATGTCCGGTAGACGCGGCACCAATGCGGTCCATCGAGCAGGGTTTGACCGCGCTCGGCTGCAAGCGCGCCGGACTGGCCGAGCGACATCAGCAGGTTCATCATGTGGGCCGAGCCGTCGACGATCGCGGCATCGACGATGGTGCCTTTGCCGCCGGCGCGGGCATTCATGATGCCGGCGAGCATGCCGATCACCAGGTAGAGCCCGCCGCCGCCTATGTCGCCGACCAGCGTCGGCGGCGCCATGGGCGGTTCTCCCGGCAAGGAGGCGTACCAGAGCGCGCCCGACAGGCCGATATAGTTCATGTCATGCCCGGCGGTGGAGGCCAGCGGTCCCTCCTGGCCCCAGCCGGTCACGCGGCCGTAGACCAGGCGCGGGTTGATCGCGAAGCAGGCCTCCGGGCCGAGCCCGAGACGCTCCATCACGCCGGGCCGGAACCCCTCGATCAGCCCGTCGGCGGTGGCGATGAGGCGCATCAGCACGGCCACGTCGTCATCATTCTTCAGGTCGAGCGCGATGGAGCGCTTGCCGCGATCGAGCAGCGAGCGCTCAGGCTGACCAGGTACAGCTGGGTGCTTGCGGTGGACGACGATGACATCGGCGCCGTGATCGGCGAGCAGCATGCCGGCGAAGGGCGCCGGCCCCAGCGCCTCGATCTCGACGATGCGGATTCCCCTGAGCATCCATCCTCCACAGCGTTGGTGCTTGGTATTGCGAACTTTTGGCACCGAGAGGGCGACGGTGTGTAACCCCGCTCTTTTGCCATTGAAGCACGTGCCGCTCGCATATACTTCACGGCGATGAAGAAAATCGGTTTCCTGTCATTCGGGCACTGGACGCCCTCGTCGCAATCGCAGGTGCGTTCGGCTTCGGACGCGCTGCTGCAATCCATCGATCTCGCGGTCGCGGCCGAGCAGCTCGGCGCGGACGGCGCCTATTTCCGCGTGCATCACTTCGCCCGCCAGCTCGCATCGCCATTCCCGCTGCTGGCGGCCGTCGGCGCCAAGACCAGCCGCATCGAGATCGGTACGGCGGTCATCGATATGCGCTACGAAAATCCGCTTTACATGGCCGAGGATGCGGGTGCCGCCGACATCATCGCCGGCGGGCGTCTGCAGCTCGGCATCAGCCGCGGCTCGCCCGAGCAGGTGATCGATGGCTGGCGTTACTTCGGCTACGTGCCGCAGGAAGGCAAAAGCGACGCCGACATGGCCCGCCACCACGCCGAGGTTTTTCTCGATACGCTGCGTGGCGAAGGCTTCGCCCAACCTAATCCAAGGCCGATGTTTCCCAATCCGCCCGGCCTGCTCAGGCTCGAGCCGCATTCGGAGGGCTTGCGCGAGCGCATCTGGTGGGGCGCGGCCACCAACGCAACCTCGCAATGGGCGGCGAAGCTCGGCATGAATTTGCAGAGCTCGACGTTGAAATTCGACGAGAGCGGCAAGCCGTTCCATGTCCAACAGGCCGAGCAGATCCGCATCTATCGCGAGGCGTGGGAGGCGGCCGGACATGAACGCGAACCGCGCGTTTCGGTCAGCCGCAGCATCTTCGCGCTGGTCGACGATCGCGACCGCGCCTATTTCGGCCGCGGCAATGAGAGCCGCGACCAGATCGGCTTTATCGAGGAGAATACGCGAGCGATCTTCGGCCGCAGCTACGCCGCCGAGCCGGACGTGCTGATCAAGGAGCTTGCGCAGGACGAGGCGATCGCCGAGGCCGATACGCTGCTGCTCACGGTTCCCAACCAGCTCGGCGTCGACTACAACGCCCATGTCATCGAGGCGATCCTCACCCATGTCGCGCCGGCGGTCGGCTGGCGCTGACCATGCGGCGAGCGGTCGTCGGTCTAATGGATCGAGGGAGGTTGCCGCATGTCGAAGAGAGCCCTGATTGCCTGGGGCGGCTGGGAAGGCCACACACCGGAGCGCAGCGCCAACGTCGTGCGCGATATGCTCGAGCGTAACGGGTTCGCGGTCACGCTCGGCCACGGCACGGCGATGTTCGCCGATCCGGAGTTATCCTCGTTCGACCTCATCGTGCCTGTCATCACCATGTCGACGATTGAAAAGGCCGAACTGAAGAACCTGACGCAGGCGGTTCGCCAAGGGAGCGGGCTCGGCGGTTTTCACGGCACGATGGGCGACAGTTTTCGCAATGAGCCGGACTACCAGTTCATGACCGGCGGCCAATGGGTCGCGCATCCCGGCGACATCATCGACTATCGTGTCGTCATCGCCCGGCCGGACGATCCGATCACCAGCGGCATCAGTGGTTTCGCCTACCGGTCGGAGCAATATTACATGCATGTCGACCCGGGCAACGAGGTGCTGGCGACAACCACCTTCACCGACGCGCATTTCCCCGGGATTGGCGGCGTCATCATGCCGGTCGTCTGGAAGCGCCGCTATGGCGCCGGCAAGGTCTTTTACAGTTCGCTTGGCCACACGGCGGACGAGTTCGCGGTGCCGGAAATGGCGCTGATTGCCGAGCGCGGTTTGCTGTGGGCCGCGCGCTAGCCGTAAGCGCGGTTTCATGAAATCCTGGGCTTAGGTCGGAGGAGATGCGCGGAGACGGTGATGGACACCCGGGATAGCTGGTCAGCGTCCGAAAAGAAGATCGCGCGCCGGGCGTTCGATGCGGCGTTGGAGGTGGCGCTGGCAAAGACGATGGCCGAGTTCAAGAGCAAGGCCAGTGCAGCGACGCAACCTTCCGAGATGTGGGAGGTCGAGGATTTTTTGCGGGAACAGCGACGGGAGATCGACTGGATGTTCGACTACCGTTACTCCCAGCTTCTGGACGTGTTTACCCGTCTCATTCTCGCAGGGCATATGGACGAAGCTCTCATCTCCGGCTTGTCGCAAGACAAGCTGGAAACGATCCGCTCGTACCTTGCCTATGCCGCAAAGCGTTAAATCTTGATCAGGCTCTACCAGTCGGCGACCCGATCGCCGCCGGTGAATTGCGCGCTTTTGCCGGTGTATTCGAACAGTTCGATCTTCACGCCGTTGGGGTCGCGCAGCCAGGCCTGGTAGGTGTCGTCGCAGGCGAGTTTCTTGGCGGTGACGTCGACGTCCATGGACGTGATGTGGGCGATCGCGGCGTCGATGTTCTCGACCTCCAGGCAGAAATGGTTGATCTGGTCCGTCTCGCTAAAACGCGCCCCATCCTTCTGGAAAACCTCGACATGGCTGCGGCCGCCACAATTGAGGTAGAACCCGAAAACCGCTCCGTCGCGCAGGAAGTTGAACTGGATTTTCATGCCCAGGACATCGCGATAGAAGCGCCGCGTCTCCTCGAGGTCGTTGGCGAAGATGCAGACATGGGCGAGTTGCTTGACTTTGATCATGGCTGGGTCCTGTGGTCTGGCCGGTTGCGCAGGCGGCCCGTACAGCGCATCATCACCCGATTCCGCCGGTAACCGCATAGGCGCCGGCGGTGCTCCCATCCGGCAGCCGCACCACAGCGCTCACGATCGAGCCGTAGGAGCCGCGCCAGACACTGTGGAGCCGCTGGTGCTCGGCGGTCGGGACGAGCGTATGCCCGGTGAAGCGCGCACCGCTGCGTTGCATCGCGACGGGCTCTCCGTTGACATGGACGTTGATGACGGCGTCCCCGGTTTCGCGTTCGTCGACAGGCAGGTCAATCGTGACGGTGATCTCATCCTGATCGCCAGAATTGATCGTCTCGGCCGCAAGCTTGATGGTGAGCGCAGGCGCCTTGCCATTGCCGGCTCGGCTGGGTCGGCCTGAAAACACATCGCCGGCCAGCTCGGGCGTGCGCGGCGGGCGGGTGCGGCGCTGGGTCGATTGTTCGAAATCGCCGGCCATGCGCAGCAGCCTTTCGTCGTCATAGGCCTTGCCGGCGAAGGTCAGGCCGACCGGCATGCCGATGTCGGCCATGGTGCCCATCGGCACGGTGACGGTCGGAATGCCGAAATGGCGCCAGACCAGATTACCATTGGCGACCCAGGTGCCGTTGCGCCAGGCAAGATCGGCGGACGCTTCGTTGACGTCGGCGTCGGCCGGGCCGACATCGGCGGCGGCGGGCAGCACCACGGCGTCGAGGCGGTTGGCGTCGAGCCAGTCCTCGAAATCGACGCGCCTTGTCGTCTCCAGCCCCTTGATGCCGTCCTCCAGCGTGGGAATGTCGGCCAAGGGCGTGACGCCCGATTTCGCGCGCTCGACATACTCCGCCAGATCGAAGCCGCCCTCATAGCGGTCGGGCAGCGTGCCCGGCGGCTGCGGGAAAATCCTGGGACCGTCGACGGAGACGAGATCGGGTAAAGCGGGGTCGGCATTGGCGCGCAGGAAATCGTCCCAGCCCCAGATGCTGAGGTCCCAGAGTTCGCGGTCGGCGAAATCCCGCGGCACCAGTCCGCGCTCGACCATGGTTCGCGCGCCGGGGCGGTCACGCTCGTAGTTGGAGACCACGGGAAAATCGACCTCGACCACCTCGGCGCCGAGCCGCCGCAGATCCGCAGCCGCTTGCTCCCACAGGGCGAGCACCGAGGCGCGGGTTTCGATTGGCCGGTCGGCCTCGCTGTCGCAGCCGATATACAGTCTGGGTACGCCGAGCCGCATGCCTTTCAGCGATCCGGCAAGCGCTAGATTCGTATAGCGGGGCGGGCGTAGCTCGGAACTCCTGGGCAGCGCGACCCAGGGCTGGACGCGCCAGAAATCGCCACGCGTTTCCGGATCGTCGGCGACGATGACGTCGAGCAGTTCCAGCATGTCGGGTACGCTGCGCGTGTGCGGCACCACCACGTCCATGGTCGGCACCAAGGGCCAGTTGCCGCGCACCGAGATCACGCCACGCGAGGGCGTGTAGGCGACGAGCGCATTGTTGGTGGCCGGCGCGCGGCCGGATGACCAGGTTTCCTCGCCGAGCCCGAAGGCGCAGAAGCTGGCCGCCGTCGCGGTGCCCGAGCCATTGGAGGAGCCCGACGCGAAGGCGGCGGTCAGATAATCGGCGTTGTAGGGGCTTTCGGCGCGGCCATAGACGCCGCGCTGCATGCCGCCATTGGCCATCGGCGGCATGTTGGTGAGGCCGATCAGCACCGCGCCGCCGGCACGCAGCCGGGCGATGGTGAAGGCGTCCTCGTTGGCGACGAGATGCTCGAAGGCCGGCGATCCGGCGGCGACCGTCAGGCCCTTGACCTTGTAGCTGTCCTTGGCGGTGTAGGGGATGCCGTCGAGCGGCCCGAGCGTCTTTCCTAGCCGGCGCCGCTGGTCGGAAGCGGCGGCATCCTCGAACATGGCAGGGTTGAGCACGGGCACGGCGTTCAGCGCGATGCCATGCCGGTCGAAATGCGCGATGCGCCTGAGATAGGCCGCGACCAGCTCGATGCTGGTGACGAGTCCGTCATCGAGCGCGCGCCGCAGTTGGTCGATCGTCGCTTCGACGAGATGAAGGCTGGCATCGGTCATCTTTGGTCCCGGGCGGTTGTTTGTTCGCCATGTGTCTGTACGCCATGGATGAGCGAGGCCGCTGGCTTCGGCAAGCGCCAATCGCAATTCGTTGGTGGGCTCAGGCGCGTGCCTCGGCGTCGCCTCGGTGCCTGACATGGTCGATGAACGCGCGCAGCTTGGGCAAGACCTGGCGCTTCCCCGGGTAGTACAGGAAAAGCCCAGGCAAGGTCACGGCAAAGGACCTCAGCACCTCCTGCAACCGGCCGTCAGCGACCGGCACGCTGGCGAGCGGCTGGGGCACCTGGGCAAGGCCGGCCCCTTGCATCGCCGCGCCCAGAAGCGTCGGATAATCATGCGCGATCAGCGGCCCGGAGACGATGGCCTCGACCGACTTGTTGCCGTCGACAAAGGGCCAGGGCGCGATCGATCCGTTTGACCGGCGCATGCGCAGGCAGGCATGGCTGCGCAGATCCTCGATGCGTTGCGGCACGTTCCGCTGGCGCAGATAATCAGGGCTGCCGACGACCACGAATGGCAGCGGCGGCGTCAAGCGCACCGCGATCATGTCGGCGGCGACAAATTCGCCGGGCCGGATGCCGGCGTCGAAGCCCTCGGCGGCAAGATCGACGAGTTCTCCACTGGCGACGATCTCCAGCTCGATTTCCGGATAGGCCTGGCAGAAGGATGCGATGAGCGGCTCCAGCAGGATCGGCACCACCGACGGCGGTACCGAGAGGCGCAGCAGCCCGGTCGGCCGCTGGCCGAGGTCGCGCGCCACCTCGCTCGCGGCGACCAGTTCCTCGAATGCAGGTCCGGCACGTGACAGAAAGCGCTCCCCGGCTTCGGTCAGGCCGACGCTGCGCGTCGTGCGGATGAAGAGCGCGGCGCCGATGCGGGCCTCGAGCGTGCGGATCGCCTGGCTCATCGCCGACGGCGTTACCTTGAGCTCGGCCGCCGCCTTGCGGAAATTACGATGCCGGGCGACGCTCAGGAAGGCCTCTACGCCGTCGAGCGCTCCCTGCCTGACTGTGAAGTTCTGCTTCATGGCGCATCGACATTATCGCGGATAGTCGCGGTTAGAAAGCGCCTCTATCTCTGCGGCAACGACGGAAATCCAGAGGAAACCGCAATGACGGATAATCTCGACGCAGTGCGCGCTCACTACCGCGCGAGCGGCCTGACCGAGCGTCTCAAGACGGCACTGGCCGCTTTGGGACCGGAGGATCAACGGCTCATGCCGGAGCAACTGGCGGGGCTCGACCAATTCCACACCCGCGGGCTCGCGGCGACCGCCGAGCTTGCCGGGTTGGCCGGAATTGGCCCGGAAACGATCGTCCTTGATGTCGGATCGGGGCTCGGTGGGCCGGCCCGTTTCCTGGCGGCGACCCATGGCTGCCGGGTGACAGGCGTAGACCTCAGCGAGCCGTTCGTCGAGGCCGCGCACTATCTGACCGAACGAATGGGGCTGGGCGGACAGGTGACGTTCGAGGGCGCCAGCGCACTGGCGCTTCCCTTCGACGACAGCCATTTCGATGTCGTGTTGCTGCAGCACGTGGCGATGAACATCACCGAGCGCGGACGGCTCTATGACGAGATCAGGCGGGTGCTTAAGCCGGGCGGCAGGTTTACCACCTACGACGTCGTGTTGAACGGCGGCGATCCGCACTATCCCGTTCCCTGGGCACGAAGCCCGGCGGAGAGTTTCTTGCTCACCGCGGCTGAAACGCTAGCGCGGATCGAGCAGGCAGGCTTTGAAACGCTGGTATGGCAAGACGACACCGAGGCAGCCAAGGCGTGGTTTTCGCAATTGCGGGCGTCCGGACCGCCCCCTTCGCTCAATCTCGGCCTCGTCATGGGGCCGGACTTCGCGGGAGTTGCCGCCAACCTCGGACGCAATCTCGGGGAAGGCCGGCTGGGCATCCTGACCGCCGTCTTCGAAGCCATTCCGGGCAAGGCTTGAAGGAGGCAGGAATGTCACCGGCCATGATCTTCGACATCCATCTCGCTCTGGGCTACGTGCCATGGTTGCTGTGCTTCGGCGCCTATGCCTGGCCCAGGCTCAAAGCGACGGACCACCTCGAGGCGCAACGCGCCATCGCCACGCTGCACAGCTTCCGCTTCTTCGGGCTTGTCTTCATGCTTCCAGGTGTCGTCGGGCCCAATCTGCCGGCTGGTTTCGCCGTCCTCGCGGCCTATGGTGACTTCGCCACCGGCCTGCTGGCCATGCTGGCGCTTCTCACGGCACGCAGACATCAGCTATTCTGGCCGCTTGTCATCGCCTTCAATCTCGTGGGAGCCGTCGACATCGTCGTCGACTATTATCAAGGGGTCCAACTCGCCCTTCCCGATCTGGCAGGGGAACTGGGGGCGGCCTACGCGATCCCGATCCTCTATGTGCCGCTTCTGATGATCACGCACATCGCCGCGTTCTATCTGCTGATGCGTCGCCGGCCCGAGGCGGTTCAGGGCTCCCACCCCTGATGAGGAGGGACGGCATCGGCCTCAGTTGCCGCCTGCCTCCTTCATCTTCTCGATGATTTCGGCCATCAGCGGCGGCCCTCGGGAAAAATCGATTTTTTATGCAACCTCTGATGGGCGCGTGCGTTACACGGCTTCCGGGGGAAGTGAGGTTTGCGATTTGGAGCGTTTCGAGATCCTGTACGAGCCGACAGGCACGTTTTCCATTTTCGACAGATACACCGAATTGCCGGTTGCGGTGGAAGGCAGGGCTTTGATCGGGCTCTGTCGGCACGAAGTGCCGCTCGCCCTGCTCGCCGTCATGGAACCCGACGACAGCGGGGTGCCGTCGCTCTCGCTGTTGAGCGGCTGTCGACCATACGAATATCAACGAGACGACTTGCAAGCGTGAATGAATGCTCGCATAAGTTGTGACAAGGCATACAGCATGAAAGAAAATGGTGCCGTTGTCAAAGCATGAAGGGGGAATCATGCCCGATCAGAATGCGCTTATCCGCGCAACTATCGCACGGCTGCTCTCGGAGAAAACCGGGGTCGCCGTGATTTCGATGAAGGAGAGTATCGAGGAACTGCCGGCGACAGCCCGCAAGGCCCAGACCATTGAAACCCTGCAGGATCTGCTGCTGGAAATGGCAGAGGAGCGTGGAATGATGGTGGAGCTCGATCTTTAGCTCCGAACCCAATCGACATTCTGATCGGGTTCGGACCCGGCATGCGTGCTGTTTCGTGCGGCCGAAGGGATTCCTTCAAAACGCAATGTCGTCCGCGCTTCGGATCGGGCGGGAGGGGCGCGGCAGGAAACGACCGGCGCGTCCATGGTACCATAGGAAATAAATCCGCCCAATATTTGGGCTCTTCTTGCCCGGAACGCCGGCGCGAGCAGTCCAGGCAATAACCTACCTCTGCAATACGCTTGGCACAAGCTTCGAGTTCGGATGAGGCAAAGGTTGAGTTTTGAGCTTTAATAAGCCGGCGAAATTATGCGGTGAGGAATGTTGCCAATTTTATTGAAAAGACGGCAATTTAGATGCATTTTTCGCCGCTCTTTCGTTTGCTGGACTCTCGAATGAAAGCTTTTCTATACTGACTGATCCAGTGCTGATACTGTTGTAGGGACGATAAGAAGCCCTGACAGCGGCGAGGGAGGCTTATGTGGCCGATATCATCTTGAAAGTGTTTGCAAATGCCGACGATGTGCATCTCGTCTGGTCGCATCAGGAGGACATTGAGGGATGTCTGGGATTTGCCATCCAGTGCCGCCGCGGCGCCTCCGCCCCCAACTATCTGTCGAACCGCGTCGGGTTCGAGGACGATACGGAGGTCGACAAGGACGGCAACCGGATCGCCTCGCGTTCCTCGCGGATCTGGCCATTCCAACGCTATGACTGGACAGACCACGCCGCCGACCTTGGCGACGTCATTGCCTATCGTATCGTCGCGAGGGTCAAGGGTGCCGCCGGCGCGCTGGAAGACGGGCCGGCGAGCGAATGGTCCGAAATGCTGACGCTTTCCGCCGATTGCGGCGACGGTGCCAGTGTCCACTTCAACCGGGGTTATGTGCTGTCGCAGTTCATGGCGCGTTACATGAAGCGCAAGGGGATCACGCTCAAGGAGTTGAAGGAAACCGCCGTCATCGTCAGCAAGAATGTCGACCGTGAGGCGAGGGCCTTTCTGGGCGGCACTTTGCGCGAAACGATGCTGAAGATGATGGCCGAGGTCGCAGCCGATGAGGAGCTGGAGCTGCATGCCGCGCTCTATGAGCTCAGCGACGAGGAACTCATCGACGGGCTCTGCACCATCGGCAAACGGGCGAAGATCGTCCTGGCGAATGGAAGCGTCGATGCCGAGGGCGAGGACGAAAACGCGGATGCGCGGGCGCGTCTGCGCGGCGCGGATGTCGTCGTGCACGACCGCTTCCTCGCGCCGAAAGCACTGGCCCACAACAAGTTCCTGGTCATCGGGCGCGCTGCGGATGACAAGTTCGAGCCGGCCAAGGTGTGGACCGGGAGCACGAACTGGACACCGACCGGTCTCTGCACGCAGCTCAACAATGGCATCATGCTCGAGCATCCGGTGCTGGCAAAGCGGTATGAAGCGCAGTTCAACCTGCTGGTCGACGCAAAGAGCGCGGTTTCCGACGACCTGCTGCGATCCAATAATTCGCCCGAGCAAGGCATCGCGTTCGGTGCCGGCACCCTCGACAGCTGGTTCTCGAGCCTGAGCGATGAAATCGACATCAAGGAACTCGTCAAACTGGTGGAAAGTGCGCAGCATGGGGTCTTCTTCGTGATGTTTCAGCCGGGCAACGAGCCGGTGCGAACATTGCTCAGGCTTCAGAAGGAGAAGAAGCTCTATGTGCGCGGCGTCGCGACCCGATTTACCGGCAAGGGTCTCGAGGAGTTCAAGCTGCTGAAGGCGAAGCCAGAGGATTTTTTCCTCGATGCGGCGCAGGACACCGGGGTTGAGAAATCGGTTGGGCAATGGGCCGTGGAAGGCACGGCTGCCGACTTCTTCTCGGCCATAGGTCACGCCATCACCCATTCAAAAGTGCTGGTGATCGATCCATTCAGCGACGATCCCATCGTCGTCACGGGCTCACATAATTTTTCGCACTCGGCGAGTGCCGCCAACGACGAGAACTTCATCGTCATTCGGGGCCACAAGAAGATCGCCATGCACTACGCCATCAACGCCATGCAGACCTACAGCCACTATCGCTGGCGTGCCTATCTCGCGGAGGCGGCCAAGGAGAAGAAGGATCCCTTCCAATATCTGTCGCGTGACCCGGGCTGGCAAAAGCGCCGGACCACCGGCGAGACCAAGCGCATGCTGGCGTTCTGGATGGCAGGCACCTAGTCTAGAGCAATTCAGGGAATGGCGCGTCGCCTTTCCCGGCAGTTGTAAAAACAAAGGGTTAGAGCCGTTTGCCGTTAGCGGGAGACGGCGAGCGGCTCAGCGTACCGTCGCCGTAGATCATGCGGCCGGCGCGGAAGGTTGCGCGCACACGTGGCACCGGCTGGCGGTCGGCGACGACGAGATCGGCCAGAAGCCCGGCTTCGATGGCGCCTCGATCGGTGAGCCCGAGCGCCG